>NZ_SDFT01000189.1:0-1104 GCF_004916815.1 Pantoea sp. R102 | reverse complement strand
TGTTTGCTGACTATCAGCCGCGCCGTAACAGCGATCAGCTGATGGCGCTGATGGATAAGATCAACGCCCACCAGCGGGGTGCCTTGTGGTTTGCCGGTCAGGGGATCCAGAAACCCTGGGCGATGAAACGCGACATGCTCTCCCCGGCTTACACCACGCGTATTAGTGACGTGCCGCGCGTGAAGGCCAAATGATGCTGCATGCGATCAGCCCAGGCCGTTTACGCGTGATGAGCGAGCAGCGGCGGGCTAAGCCGCGCCGGGTTGCGCCAGAAATGTTAACAGAAAGCGGCTTGAATTCAGCGTGCTGAACCCCCACTCTAACGCTTTCGCCCTGACAGGAGTAAAACAATGGCAACCGAATATGCGATTATCGCGGGTGGCTGTTTCTGGTGCACCGAAGCAGTATTCAAAGATGTGATTGGCGTCGAGTCAGTCGAAAGTGGTTACACCGGCGGTGAACGTCCTAATCCTACCTACGAGCAGGTGTGCAGCGGTGCGACCGGCCACGCCGAAGCGATTCGCGTAGGCTTCGATCCGGAGAAAGTGAGCTACGGCGATCTGCTGGACATCAGCTTTGCCACCCACGATCCTACCCAGCTGAACCGTCAGGGTAATGATGTCGGCACCCAGTACCGTTCGGCGATTTTCCCGGCTAACGCGGAACAGGAAGCCGAAGCGATTGCGGCAATTGCCCGCGCGCAGGAAGATCACAGCGTGCCGGTGGTGACCACCATCGAGCCGCTGAAAGCCTGGTACCCGGCAGAAGATTATCATCAGGATTACTGGGACGGTGCCGGCCAGCGCAACGGTTACTGCCTGGCGGTGATCCCGCCGAAGCTGCAGAAACTGCGGAAAAGCTTCGCGAACCGGGTGAAACAGGCTTAACCCGCCCGCACTCCCCCACGAAAGGTCGTCATCGCTGACGGCCTTCCTGCATTTAGCGCGACCCGCTGCGGATTATCCGTCATAATAGCCCCCCGTTTTCCGCAGAGCACGACCATGATCTCACCACAGCAAGCCACGCCAGTGCGCAGGCGACCGATGAAGCTCAACACCCTGGTGACGCTGATGCTCAGCGCGGTGATTGTGCTGGTGCTGCTGA
>NZ_SDFT01000188.1:0-5308 GCF_004916815.1 Pantoea sp. R102 | reverse complement strand
TCCCCGGACTGTACACCCATGGGGAGAGGGGACTTGCCTGTTCCCCGGTGGGAGAGGGCCGCTGTGGTTTTCTCCCTCTCCCCGAGGCAGAAGGCCGCTCTGGTTTTCTCCCTCTCCCTGTGGGAGAGGGCCGGGGTGAGGGCATCAGCGCGCACCCAACCTAAGACTTCACCACCCCATCCAGCCACGCCTGGAACCGCGCATAAGGCACATACAGCGCCACATCTTTAAACAGCGTTTTGCCGCTCTTATTATCATCAATCCGACTGCTATAGCCGACAATCACCCCGGCCAGCGTGTCGTCGCTGGCGTTATACACCGCGCCGCCGGACATGCCTTTCACCACGCCGGCATTGGCCGCCACCACTACGCAGCTGGCCTTATTCCAGTCATTGCTCAGCGTCGTATTGATCAGATTTTTGCCGCTTGATGCCACCGGCAGCGCGGAGATAAAGCTATACCCATACAGATTTACGTTGTCGCCGATATGGCTGTTGCGGAACTGCGGGGGCAGGTTGGCTTCTTTATTCGCATGATAAACCACGGCGATATCGCACTCCGGATGCCAGGCCTTCACCCGATACAGCGAATATTTGGCCACGTGTGCCGCCGTCAGGCTATATTCGCGCGTCAGGGGGATAGTGGTGCCCAGCGCACCCATGCCGAGCACGGTGGGGATGCCGGTGACGGTCATATCGACGCGCCTGGCCGCTTCTGAGCTGTATTCATAGTGCCCGACCGAGCAGCCGCTTAAGCCGCCGATCGCCAGCGCGATGATCCATCGCATAACTCTGTCCCCCTGTTGTGTTGACGCCGCATTACCGGGCAATCCATTGGGGTATCGGCAATGTGCGACCATCCTTTACTGCCTGATTTAACGCCAGAAAGCGCCGTCGCTGTGACAGCGATCACAACCTGTTATCAAGCGTAGTCTGTTATCGCCGTCCTGTCTCAGTGATGCATAAGCGACACTTTTTAGCGCCGGGATTATTGCCGCGCAGGCAAAATAGCCTTGCTGCCGCCCGGGTGGTTGAGAGTCAGAGGCTGTGCTTTAATAGCAGACTGTGACGCAGTTCAAAAATAAACATCCCCGCACTGTCGGAGGGATACGCGTCTGTCTTAACCGTACGGCGTTCGTCGTACGGCCCGCCTGCAAAATTATTTTGGGAGAGTGTGTTATGCCTGTTGCATTACTGGCGCTGGCGCTGAGTGCGTTCGCCATCGGCACCACGGAGTTCGTCATCATGGGGTTACTGCCGGAAGTGGCGGGTGACCTGCAGGTGTCGATTCCTTCTGCGGGCTGGCTGATCAGCGGCTATGCGCTGGGCGTGGCCATCGGCGCGCCAATCATGGCGCTGCTGACCGCGAAACTGCCGCGTAAACGTACCCTGATTCTGCTGATGATCATCTTCATCATCGGCAACGTACTCTGTGCGCTGGCTTATACCTATAACCTGCTGATGCTGGCGCGCGTCATTACCGCGTTGTGTCACGGTGCGTTCTTCGGCATCGGTTCAGTGGTCGCGGCCAGCCTAGTGGCACCGGGCCGTCAGGCGTCGGCGGTAGCGCTGATGTTTACCGGTCTGACGCTGGCCAACGTACTGGGCGTGCCGCTTGGCACCTGGTTTGGTCAGCTGTTTGGCTGGCGCGCCACCTTCTGGGGCGTGGCGATTATCGGCATCCTCGCGTTCATTGCGCTGATTGTCAGCCTGCCGACCAACAAAGATGAAAAGCCGGTGCATCTGGCGAGCGAAATCAGCGCGCTGGCCAACGGCAAACTGTGGCTGTCGCTGCTGATGACGGTGTGTTTTGCCGCCGCGATGTTTGCGCTGTTCAGCTACATTGCGCCGCTGCTGCTGCAGGTGACCGGCATCAGCGATCGCGGTGTCAGCTGGACGCTGTTCCTGATTGGCGCCGGCCTGACGGTCGGTAACATTGTTGGCGGCAAACTGGCGGACTGGAAAGTGTCGTTCAGCCTGATCCTCAGCTTTTCGCTGATCGCCGTGTTCTCGCTGCTGTTCAGCTGGACCAGCCATGCGCTGTGGCTGGCAGAAATCACCCTGTTCCTGTGGGCGATGGCGACCTTCGCCACCGTGCCGGGTCTGCAAATCAACGTGGTGCGCCACGGTAAAGAGGCGCCAAATCTGGTGTCGACGCTCAACATCTCGGCCTTCAACGTCGGTAACGCACTCGGTGCGTGGGTGGGCGGCGCAGTGATCGACAAAGGCTATGGCCTGACGGCGGTGCCGGTCGCGGCGGCAGCGCTGGCGGCAGCGGGATTAGTGGTTTGCCTGCTGACCTTCCGCAAATCGGGCGGTCAGCGCGAGACGGTGCGCGCTTAAGCCAGCCGCCGGGCGATGCGCTGCGGAAAGGTGGCCACCTGCTGCTGCAGGTGGTCGCAAAAGTGATCGACCAACGCCGATGCCGGCCGATGCTGTGGCCGCACCAGGCTCACCGTGAACGGCACGGCAATACTGAAGCGGCGCATCACCACACCGCTGTCGGCGTAATCCAGCGCCGTCAGCGGATTAACAATCGAAATGCCCACCCCGGCGCGCACCATCGCGCACACCGACGCGGCGCTGTGCGTCTCCAGCACCAGCCGCCGCTCCACCTGCTGCTCATGGAACAGCGCATCCAGCAACTGACGATAGCTATCGCTACGCGACAGGCTGACATAGTTTTCACCATGAAAATCCTGCGGCGTCAGCACCGCACGCTGACACAGCGGATGCTGCGGCGGCAGCACGCACACTTCATCACTGGTCAGCAGTGCCAGGCGTTCAGTCCCGGCGGGCGCATGCTGGGTTTCGGTCAGACCGAGATCGTAGCGCTGCGCCGACAGCCACTCCTCCAGCAGCGGCGACTCCTGCGGAATAATATTCAGGCTCACCTGCGGATAGCGCTGTAAAAACGGCTGCAGCAGCGGCGGTAACAGCGACTGGGAAAAAACCGGCAGGCAGGCGATGGACAGCTCGCCCTGGCGGAAATTGCGTAACCCTTCGGCGGCATCCATGATGCGATCCAGACCGTACCACGAGCGCTGCACCTCTTCGTACAGCCGCAGCCCCTGAACGGTGGGCTGCAGGCGGCCGCGCACCCGCTCAAACAGCTGTAAGCCCAGCTGCTGCTCCAGCCGCGCCAGCTCGCGGCTCACCGTTGGCTGCGAGGTGTGCAGCAGCGTGGCGGCCTGGGTCAGATTGCCGCTGGTCATCACCGCGTGAAAGATTTCGATATGCCGCCAGTTAATTTTTGCCATCGTCGCCTCCGTGTCATCCATATCATATTTGCATAGCTGACGCTTAAACAGATATTTTTCTGCATCACTGTGCTGTGGCTAAATGACAGCAACGACTCAGGAGAATGCTCATGCCACGTCCACTTAACGATTCCCAGACGGCGCTTAACGCCACAAATCTGCTGCCGCTGGCGCAGCGCTACAGCGGCCCGTTCTGGGCTTACGATGCCGAAATCATTCAGCAGCGTATTGCACAGCTCAGCGCGTTTGACGTGGTGCGCTTTGCGCAAAAGGCCTGCTCAAATATTCATATTCTGCGGCTGATGCGCGCTGCCGGCGTCAAGGTCGATTCGGTCTCGCTCGGCGAGATCGAACGTGCGCTGGCTGCCGGTTTTCAGCCGGGCGGCGAGGATATTGTGTTCACCGCCGATGTGCTGGACTCGCCGACGCTGGCGCGCATCGCCGAGCTGAAGGTGCCGGTAAATGCTGGATCCGTGGATATGCTGCATCAGCTTGGCGCGGTTTCGCCGGGTCACAGCGTCTGGCTGCGCATTAATCCGGGCTTTGGCCACGGTCACAGCCAGAAAACCAATACCGGTGGCGAAAACAGTAAGCACGGCATCTGGCACAGCGATCTGCCACTGGCGCTGGCGGCGATTCAGCAGCATGGCCTGCAGCTGATAGGTTTACATATGCACATTGGCTCCGGCGTCGATTATGGCCATCTGCAGCAGGTGTGCGACGCGATGGTCGATCAGGTCGTGGCCTTTGGCCAGGACCTGCAGGCCATTTCGGCGGGCGGCGGGCTGTCGATTCCTTACCGCTTTGGTGAGGAGGCGATTGATACGCAGCACTATTACGGCCTGTGGAACGGCGCGCGCGAGCGTATCGCGGCGCACCTCGGCCATGCGGTGAAACTGGAGATCGAGCCGGGCCGCTTCCTGGTGGCAGAGTCGGGCGTACTGGTGTCGCAGGTGCGGGCGGTGAAGCAGATGGGCAGCCGTCACTTTGTGCTGGTGGATGCCGGTTTCAGCGATCTGATGCGTCCGTCGATGTACGGCAGCTATCACCATATTTCGCTGCTGCCTGCCGATGGCAGCGTGCCGGGTGAGGCGCATGTGGAGAGCGTGGTGGCCGGGCCGCTGTGTGAGTCGGGAGATGTGTTTACCCAGCTGGAAGGGGGCAAAGTGGAAACCCGCGCGCTGCCGGCGGCACAGGTCGGCGATTATCTGGTGTTCCATGATACCGGCGCTTACGGCGCATCAATGTCCTCCAACTACAACAGCCGTCCGCTGATCCCGGAAGTGCTGTTTGAGCAGGGCGTGCCGCGTGAGATTCGCCGTGCGCAGACCATTCAGGAACTGCTGGCGCTGGAGCTGAACTGATGCGCATCGTGCCGCTCAGCAGCGTGCCGCATCACGCCAGCCAGATCACCGACTGGCTATGGCAGGCGTTTGGTGACGGCACCTCGCGCGCGTTTTACGACAGCATTGTACGCAGTAGCCTGAACGGTGCCGCGTTTCCGGTGACCTTTGTCGCGCTGGACGACG
Organism: Pantoea sp. R102; assembly: GCF_004916815.1. NCBI lineage: Bacteria > Pseudomonadati > Pseudomonadota > Gammaproteobacteria > Enterobacterales > Erwiniaceae > Pantoea > Pantoea sp. R102. Next base: position 520 of record NZ_SDFT01000188.1, on the reverse strand, counting down.
ATGACGTGCCGCACGGCACGGTAGGGTTCTGGCGCTGTGATTTGATTAGCCGTCAGGATCTCTATCCGTGGGTTGCCGCGCTGTATGTGGATGAAGCGGCGCGCGGGCAGGGGCTGAGCGCCGCCCTGCAGCAGCACGTGCTGGATTATGCCCGCCAGCGCGGCTATGCAACGGTGTGGCTGTGGTCGACGTTTGGCGGCTACTACGAGCGATTCGGCTGGCAGTATCAGTGTGATGCGCTGGAGTTTCCTGAGGTGCAGGTGAAGGTGTATTCGCAGGATTTATAGTGGGTTGGGTGCGCGCTGGCCCTCACCCCAACCCTCTCCCGCAAGTGTACAGTCCGGGGACATGGCAGACAGGTGTTCGGGGACATAGTGAACACTTTTTAACATCCTTTACCCATGGTGATCGACTTTTTCTTCAGGTCGATCACCCCCACTTTTGTGCTGTACCACCACACCTCGTAATAACCGTCTTCCCCCGTCTCCTTCAGCCCCACACGCTCTCCCCTGAACGCCTT
>NZ_SDFT01000187.1:0-7188 GCF_004916815.1 Pantoea sp. R102 | reverse complement strand
CGGCGACGTGGTGCAGCTCAGCGATAGCACGCAATTTTATCAGCAGTGGCAGCAGCAGGGGACGCAGCAGAGCGGTGGTAAAGTGTGGCAGGTGTTTGAGAGTCTCGACCACAGCGCGACGCTGTTAATCAATAATGAGGTGATGGTCGCCTGAGCGTAACAGATGCAGCCGTGCGGTTTAGTACGGCTGCCAGCGGAAAAGGCGCGTGCCTTCTCCGCTGAATTTACATGAACAGCTCCAGCAGCGAATTGAGGAACAGTTTGCCTTTTTCGGTGATCTGCCAGTGCTCTGGCTGCTCCTGCACATAACCGGCGGCAATGGCTGCGTCGATCTGCGGGCGAATCACTGCCTCTTCCAGCCCGGTGTAGCGCTGAAAGTCGGCGCGCGGCGCGGCTTCCAGCAGGCGGAAACGGTTCATGAAGAACTCGAACGGCTTGTCCTCGTCCGGCACGTCATGCTGCTTATCCAGATAGTTGCCCTTCATAAAACCGCGCGGATGACGGGTTTTCACCGTGCGCACGATGCGCCCGTCCGGCTGTGTCAGCTTGCCGTGCGCGCCACAGCCGATGCCGAGGTAATCACCGAAGCGCCAGTAGTTCAGGTTATGCTCGCAGCGATAGCCCGGTTTGGCGTAGGCCGAGGTTTCATATTGCTGATAGCCTGCGGCGCTCAGCAGCTGATGACCCTGCTCAAAGATATCCCACAGCGCATCGTCATCCGGCAATACCGGCGGGCGTGAACCAAACAGCGTGTTGGGCTCGATGGTCAGCTGATACCACGACAGATGTGGCGGGTTGAGGGCAATCGCCTGGCGCAAATCGTCCAGCGCCTCTTCCAGCGACTGATCCGGCAGGCCGTGCATCAGGTCGAGGTTAAAGCTGCGCAGGCCGAGACCGTCCGCCAGCTGTGCCGCGCGGCGCGCCTCGTCCGGACCGTGGATGCGGCCCAGGCGCGTCAGCTTTTGCGGACTGAAACTCTGCACGCCAATCGAAATCCGGTTAATGCCCGCCCGCTGATAGCCGCTGAAGCGATCGGCTTCCACCGTGCCCGGATTGGCTTCCATGGTGATTTCGGCGTCCGCCGCCAGCGGCAGGCGCGCACGCACGCCGTCCATCAGCTGCTGCATCGCCTCGCTGCTCAGCAGGCTGGGCGTGCCGCCGCCGATAAAGATGGTGCGCACTTCGCGCCCGGCGGTCAGCGGCAGGTCCTGGTCAAGATCGTGGAGCAGATGCTGCACATACTCGCTGTGCGGCACTTCGCCTTTGAGCGCGTGCGAGTTGAAGTCGCAGTACGGACATTTCTGCACGCACCACGGGATGTGGATATAAAGGCTTAACGGTGGTAACTCAGGCATTGCGCATCGCTTCCAGCAGCAGCGTCAATGCTTTACCCCGGTGCGACACGGCACGCTTTTCATCCTTGCTCAGCTCGGCGGCGGTTTTACCCAGCGCCGGCACGTAGAAGATCGGATCATAACCGAAACCGCCTTCACCGGCGGCCGCGCGGGTAATCTCCCCGGCCCAGCTGCCGTGGAACACCAGCGGCGTCGGGTCGGCGGCGTGACGCACGTACACCAGTACGCAGTGGAACTGTGCCTGGCGCTCGCCGTCCGGCACCTGCTCCAGCGCCTGCAGCAGTTTGTCGAGGTTCTGCTGGTCGCTGGCATCAACGCCGGCATAGCGCGCCGAGTAAATGCCCGGTGCGCCGCCCAGCGCATCGACCGCCAGCCCGGAGTCATCGGCAATCGCCGGCAGGCCGGTGATCTGCGCCGCGTGGCGCGCTTTCAGGATGGCGTTTTCGATAAAGGTCAGCCCGGTCTCTTCGGCAGACTCTACGCCCAGCTCGGTTTGCGCCACGATATCCAGGCCGAAGGCCGCTAACAGATCGGCCAGTTCACGTACTTTGCCCGGATTACCGGTGGCGAGCACAACTTTTTGCATAACAGTTCCAGATTAACGAATTACAGCAGGTACCAGAGACCCGGGAACAGGTCCATACCGAGGAAGTTCAGCGCATACAGCACCAGAATCACGATCATCGCTGAGAAATCGATGCCGCCCATCGCCGGCAGGATACGGCGAATCGGTGCCATCAGCGGTTCGGTCAGCTGGATCAGCACATAGTCCATCGCGCCGCGTCCCTGGCTGATCCAGCTCATCAGCGAGCGAATGATGATCACCCAGAACACCAGATAGCCGGCGGATTTGACCAGTGACAGCAGGCCCACCAGCAGGTTGGTCGGATCGACGGAGAACACCCCGACCTGAATCAGCAGCAGAATCGGATATTTCAGCGTGGTCAGCACGAATGCCAGCAGCAGTGACGCGGTGTCAATCGGTCCCAGCGCCGGCAAAATGCGGCGCAGCGGTTTAACAATCGGCTGGGTGATCTTCACGACAAACTGCGCCAGCGGATTGTAAAAGTCACAGCGTGACCACTGCATCCAGATGCGCAGCAGCAGCACCATCACGTACAGATCAATCAGCGTTTTGACTAAAAACGTCAGTGTTAACATGAGGTTCCTCAATTATTGTTGTGAAGGGCGTGCATAATCCCGCGCGCCAAATACCGCGGTGCCGATGCGCACCATCGTACTGCCTGCGGCAATCGCCGCATCCATATCGTCGCTCATTCCCAGAGAAAGCGTATCGACGCCAGGATAGTCCTGTTGCAAGGCGCGAAACGCGCTGGCCATCTGCTGGCACACCGCCAGCTGGCGCGCGTAATCCTGCTCGGGCGCCGGAATTGCCATCAGTCCACGCAGGCGCAAACGCGGCAGGGCGGCAATCTGTTGCGCCAGCCCGGCGACGGCCTCCAGCATGATGCCAGATTTGCTGTGCTCGTCACTGATATTTACCTGAATTAACACGTTGAGCGGCGGCAGCGCGGCCGGACGCTGATCGTTCAGCCGCTGCGCGATACGCAGACGGTCAACGGTATGGCACCAGGCAAAGTTTTCCGCCACCAGACGGCTTTTATTGGATTGTAACGGCCCGATAAAGTGCCATTGCAGATCAGGATGTGCGGCCAGTTCGGCAACTTTTTCAACCCCTTCCTGCACGTAATTTTCACCGAAGGCGCGCTGTCCGGCGGCAATGGCTTCTGCGATAGCGCTCGCAGGTTTGGTTTTGCTCACTGCAAGCAGCGTAATTTCTTCTGGCGCGCGGCCGCAACGCGCGGCGGCAGCAGCGATACGCTCGCGCACTTGCTGTAAGTTGTGCTCAATGGAAGTCATAGTCAGGAGAAGTTAAATGGATTTGGATGACGTTGTGGCGCTTAGTGTAAAGCATAATGCGGCCGATCTGCACCTTTGCAGCGGACATTTACCGCACTGGCGCCGGCAGGGCGTGCTGGAGCCAATACCGCAACAGCACAGCTTGCCTGAGCGCTGGCTACAGGCCTTTAGCGAGCAGTGGCTTAGCGCCGTGCAGCGCAGCGAGTTAGCCAGTAGCGGTCACGTCGATTTCGCTATCACGCTCGGCAACGGCAGCCGGCTGCGCGCCAATCTGTTCCGCCAGCGTCACGGACTGGCGCTGGCGCTGCGGCTGATTGCCAGCCAGCCACCGGATATAGCGCGCCTGCAGCTGCCGGACGTGGTGCGCTCGCTGCTGCAGCTGGAGGAAGGGCTTATCCTCATCACCGGCGCGACCGGCAGCGGCAAATCCACCACGCTGGCGGCGCTGGTGGATAGCCTAAATCGTCAGCAGGCGCGACACATTATCACGCTGGAAGATCCGATCGAGTTTGTCCATCACAGCCAGCGTTCGCTGATTCAGCAGCGCGAAATCGGCGCGCACTGCGCTTCGTTTCAGCTCGGATTAAAAGCGGCGCTGCGTGAAGATCCGGATGTGATCCTGCTGGGTGAGCTGCGCGACAGCGACACCATCCGGCTGGCGCTGACCGCTGCTGAGACCGGCCATCTGGTGCTGGCCACGCTGCATACGCGCGGCGCGACGCAGGCGGTGGACCGGCTGGTGGATGTGTTTCCGGCCGAGGAGAAAAACCTCGTGCGCACGCAGCTGGCCGGCAGCCTGAAAGCGGTGCTGGCGCAGCGTTTAGTCGCCGCCAAAGCCGGTGGCCGCATTGGCCTGTTTGAAGTACTGGTGGCGACGCCGGCGGTCGCTAACCTGATCCGCGAAGGCAAAATGCATCAGCTGCCCGGTGTGTTGCAGACCGGCGCGCAGGCAGGGATGCAGACTTTCGCCCAGAGCGAGCAGGCCCGGCGTGAGGCGGGATTAATTTGAGCGGGGACGTGCCCTGAGAACCGCCGACACGGCGGCGCGAAACCGCGCGGCCGCGTTCGGGCTGATTTAATGCCTCTCGAACCAGTCCTGCAGGATAATCACCGCGGACTGCGAATCGATATGGCCTTTCTGCAGCGCGCGATAGCCGCCGCGTTCGAACAGGTCGGCACGCGCTTCTACGGTGCTCAGGCGCTCATCCTGCAGCTCCACACGCACGCCGAAGCGGCCGTGCAGCCGGTTAGCAAACTTGCGCGCGCGCGCCGTCAGCGGCTGTTCGCTGCCGTCCATGTTGAGTGGCAGGCCAACCACCACGTAATCCGGCTGCCACTCTTTCAGCAGCTTACCAATGAGCTCCCAGTCCGGCGTGCCGTCCTGCGCTTTCAGCGCGGTGAGCGGGCGCGCAGTGCCGGTCAGCTGTTGCCCGATGGCAACGCCGATGCTTTTGGTACCGAAGTCAAAGCCGAGCAGCGTTTCACTGGCCATCAGGCGTGCCCTGCATCGCTGGTCATGTTATGGATGTCCACACCCATGCTGCGCGCGGCTTCACGCCAGCGTTCGGCAATCGGCGTCTGGAAGAGGATCTGCGTATTGGCCGGCGTGGTCAGCCAGGCATTCTCCAGCAGCTCATTTTCCAGCTGATCCTTCTCCCATGCGCAATAACCCAGCGCTACCAGCACGTTCTCTGGCTGTTCACGCGTGCCGATCGCTTCCAGCACATCGCGTGAAGTGGTGATCACCGTATTGTCAGAAATGCGGACACTGGAGGAGAACACGCGCTGGGCCGAGTGCAGAATAAAGCCACGATCTTCCGCCAGCGGGCCACCGGCAAACACCGGTTTGTCCAGTTTGATGGCAGGATCGCGTTCTGATGGGCTGATCTTAAGTTTTTTCAGGATGCCTTCGACCGTCAGGTTGTCCATCGGCTTGTTAACGATCAAACCCATGGCACCCTCTTCGTTATGCTCGCAGATATACACCACCGAGCGTTTGAAGAAAGGGTCCTGCAGCGACGGCATCGCAATCAAGAAATGGTGCTGTAAATTCATTCTCACTCGTTTACCAAAAATAGCCGGTGCTGAACGGCTGCACCGGCTTTGGGTGGTTCACGGAGCTCTCACTCCTGCGGCATCCTCAGCCCAAACGTTTTTCAATCGCGTCCATCAGCATGCCGGTGATGGAGACCGGGAACGCCGCCTCGATTTCGCGGATGCAGGTTGGGCTGGTGACGTTAACTTCTGTCAGTTTATCACCGATAATATCGAGGCCGACAAAAATCAGCCCTTTGGCTTTCAATGTCGGACCTACGCGGCGGGCAATTTCCCAGTCGCTGTCGCTCAGCGGACGGGCTTCGCCGCGGCCACCGGCGGCGAGGTTGCCACGGGTTTCGCCGCCCTGTGGAATGCGTGCCAGGCAGTATGGCACCGGTTCACCATCGACCACCAGCACGCGCTTATCACCGTCTTTGATCGCCGGCAGATAATTTTGCGCCATGCAGAAGAACTGACCGTGGTTGGTCAGCGTTTCAGTGATCACGCCGAAGTTGGCATCATCTTTTTTGATGCGGAAAATCGACGCGCCGCCCATGCCGTCGAGCGGCTTGAAGATTACATCGCCATGCTCCTGCCAGAACGCGCGCAGCTGCTCTTTGTTGCGCGTCACCAGCGTGTCTGGCGTCAGGTCGGCAAACCAGGCGGTGTAGAGTTTTTCGTTGCAGTCACGCAGGCTCTGCGGTTTGTTAACGATCAGCGTGCCTTGCTCTTCCGCGCGCTCCAGCAGATAGGTTGCGTAAATGAACTCGGTATCAAACGGCGGGTCTTTACGCATCAGCACCACGTTAAGATCGGCCAGCGGGATAGTCTGCTCGCTGCCAAACGTATACCACTGATCGTAGTTCTGCTCGACGCTCAGCAGCCGGGTGCGCGCGTAAGTCACGCCACCACGCAGCGACAGATCGCCCATCTCCATGTAGTGAATTTCATAACCGCGGCGCTGTGCTTCCAGCAACATGGCGAAGCTGGAGTCTTTTTTAATGTTGATGGACGAAATCGGGTCCATAACGATGCCAAGCTTAATCATTATTCTCTCCTCAAAGGGGAATTCAGCCACCCCGTTCCGTGCGAAAGCGTTGTGCTGGTCAGTTATCTGCGTGTGTCTTCGGGCTGAAAGTATCCCTTAACCGAGGTCACCAAACCTCACCTGAAGTGCCGTGATGGCGGTGAGCGCCGTGGTTTCGGTGCGCAAAACGCGCGGACCGAGCAGGATATCGGTAAAGCCGTGCTGCGCCGTCATGGCAATTTCCTCTGCCGACAGGCCGCCTTCCGGGCCAATCAGCAGCCGTACGCGCTCAACCGGCTGCGGCAGCGTATTGATGCTGTGACTGGCGCGCGGATGCAGATTGAGCTTCAGGCCGTCATCCGCTTCGGCGCACCAGGCTTCGAGCGTCATCGCGGCGCGGATTTCCGGCACGCGATTACGACCGCACTGCTCGCAGGCGGCGATGGCAATTTTCTGCCACTGCTGAATCTTTTTCGCCAGGCGTTCGGCATCCAGCTTTACGCCACAGCGTTCAGAAAACAAGGGCGTAATCACATTCACGCCCAGTTCGATCGATTTCTGGATAGTGAATTCCATTTTTTCACCGCGCGACATCACCTGACCGAGGTGTAAGTGCAGCGGGGATTCGCGATCGTCAGGCTGGCTGGCAAGGACCTTTACTTTTACACGCTTTTTGTCGGCCTGGGTGATTTCGGCGCTAAAAGTCAGATTACTGCCATCAAACAGCTCGATCTGCTGTCCGGCGCTCATGCGCAGCACGCGGCCGACGTGGTTGGCGGCATCTTCATCAAGCAGAACTTCACTGTTAACGGTTAGAGCTTCGGGGTGATAAATGCGGGGTATGCGCATGCGGTTCCTGCCGGCGTTATGCCGCATCGCGCGATGCGG
>NZ_SDFT01000186.1:0-25830 GCF_004916815.1 Pantoea sp. R102 | reverse complement strand
TCGCTACGCCGATGGTTGGCACATCCAGCAGCGAGCCGAAATGCGCAGCAACGCCCAGCCGGCGCGGATGAGAGATGCCATGGCCGTCGACGAACAGCAGATCGGGCCGCTGCGACAATTGCTGCCACGCCGCCTGCAGCGCTGGAATTTCGCGAAACGAGAGAAAACCGGGGATATAAGGCATGGTGGTCGCGACACGCGCGATGCGATGCTCCACCAGCGTTAATGAAGGGTATTCGAGGATCACCAGGGCGGCGCGCGTTACCTCGCCGCCCTGTTCAAAACCGACATCGGCGCCGCCAATGAAGCGCGGCGGCAGTACGTCAAAATCATCCTGCCGCACCACGCTGGCGGCGAGCTGTACCTGTTGCTGTCGTAGTGCGGCTAAATCCATGCTTATCCCTGATGATATGGTCGTGATAGCCGATGCACCGCCTCCACAAACGCGCCAGCGTGCTCTGGCGGAACATCCTGATGAATCCCGTGACCGAGGTTGAAGACGTGGCCTTCGCCTGCGCCAAAGCCTTCCAGAATCCCTGCCACTTCCTGCTCAATTCGTGCAGGGGGTGCATACAGCATAGACGGATCCATGTTGCCCTGCAGCGCGACTTTATCGCCCACACGGCGCCGCGCTTCGCCAATATCGGTGGTCCAGTCAAGGCCCAGCGCATCACAGCCGGTGGCCGCCATCTCTTCCAGCCACTGGCCGCCGCCCTTGGTAAACAGGGTGATGGGCACGCGTCGTCCTTCGTTCTCATGCAGCACGCTGTCGACGATTTTGTGCATGTAATAGAGCGAGAACTCGCGATAGTCGCGCCCGGTCAGCACGCCGCCCCAGGTATCAAACACCATCACCGACTGCGCACCCGCTTTAATCTGCGCGTTGAGGTAAAGGATCACGCTCTCTGCCAGCTTATCCAGCAGCGCGTGCAGCGTCTGTGGCTCGGCGTACATCATCTTCTTGATTTTGGTGAAAGCCTTGCTGCTGCCGCCTTCTACCATGTAGGTTGCCAGCGTCCACGGGCTGCCGGAGAAACCGATCAGCGGCACTTCGCCCTTGAGGTTATGACGGATGGTGCGCACCGCATTCATCACGTAACCCAGCTCCTGCTCCGGATCCGGCACCGGCAGTTTATCCACATCGGCACGGCAGGCGATGGGGTGGGAGAAACGCGGGCCTTCGCCGGTCTCAAAGTAGAGCCCCAGGCCCATCGCATCCGGAATGGTCAGGATATCGCTGAAGAGGATCGCGGCATCCAGCGCATAGCGGCGCAGCGGCTGCAGGGTAACTTCGCACGCCAGCTCCGCGTTCTTACACAGCGACATAAAATCACCGGCCTCAGCGCGCGTGGCTTTGTATTCCGGCAGGTAACGCCCGGCTTGTCGCATCATCCATACCGGGGTGATATCCACCGGCTGGCGTAACAGGGCGCGCAGATAACGATCGTTCTTCAGTTCACTCATAATGGGCTCTCTCATGCTAAGGCCGGCAGTGTAGCATTTTCACGCCGCGCTGGCGCGACACAGCGCAACCGTATCTTCAATCAGCCGGCGCGCCACGGTGCCCGGCGGCGGCAACAGGGGCAGATCGTCGTAACGATACCAGCCAGCATCCAGCAGCTCTTTACCATCGTGCTGCAGCTCGCCGCCATCGTACTCCGCCATGAACGCCATCATCAGCGAGTGCGGGAACGGCCACGGCTGCGAGGTCACGTAACGCACATTTTTTACCCGCACGTTGCTCTCTTCCATCACCTCGCGGGCCACCGCCTGCTCCAGCGTTTCGCCGACTTCGACAAAACCGGCCAGCACGGTGTAGATGCTGTTGCGATGGCGCGCATGGTTTGCCAGCAGGATCTCCTCACCGCGACGAATCGCCACAATGATGCAGGGGGCGATTTGCGGATAGTAGCGCTCGCGGCAGTGGCTGCACAGGCAGGCAAATTCGCGCTTGCTGTGCTGCATTTCATGGCCGCAATAGCCGCACCAGCGATGCGAACGGTAGAACTCTGCCAGCTGCACGCCGCGCCCGGCGAGCTGAAACAGACCGACATCTTCGTCAATCAGCTGGCGCACCGAGGCCATATTGTCCGGACGCGCTTCGCATACCAGCCAGACGTTTTCGCCCTGCCACTCGCCAATCACTCTGCCGCTGCTGCCGGTCAGGCCAAACTCGCCGGATAAGCCATGCGGCAACTCGCCTTGCGGCAACCAAAGTTTCTGCGCAGAGCTGACAATCCACCAGCCAGCGTCTACGCTTGAGATCTCACGTTGCATCTTAATCGTTGTCCTTAGCGTCAAATGGCACGCTGAAATCCTGATGTTAAGTGTGTAATAAACAACTATAACTCACCTGGAGCCCCGTATGCTTACCCAGTTAGATAACCTGACCGAGCGTGTAGGTGGCGGTAATGAATTAGTCGACTCATGGTTGCGCGCCCGTCGACAGCTGCTCGTCACCTATTACGAGTTAATTGGCATGAAGCCGAACAAAGAAGCGCTGACCGCGCTGGATGAACAGGCGCTGGATGCGTTTTGCCATCGTCTGGTGGACTATCTCTCTACCGGCCACTTCAGCGTTTACGAGCGCATCATCAGCGAGATGTCCGGCGACAGCCCGATGATTGCGGCAGCGCAGATCTATCCGGCGCTGGAAGGCAATACTGAACGTCTGATGCAACTGTATGACAGCCATCTGCAGCAGGCCATTAATGACGACAACTGCGTGGATTTCCAGCAGGCGCTGTCAGAAGTGGGCGAAGCGCTGGAGTCACGCTTTACGCTGGAAGATAAACTGATTCAGCTCGCCTGGGATAACCAGCTGGCGCGCCCGCCGGTGGCCAATGACAGCACCATTGCTCGTCCGGCCTGAACCGCTGCAGTTGTAAAAGACTTGTTATTCAGGAAAAGCCCTTTTATGCTGAATGGGCTTTTTTATTGTCTTTTTAACGACAATCCACAATCAAACTTTGCGATATAAGCGCAGCGTGCAGCAGTCAGTAAAGTCGCTTATCGCGTAAAACGTAAACTTGTCGGAGTGCCCTTAGGGGCTGAGACCGTTAATTCGGGATCCGCGGAACCTGATCAGGTTAGTACCTGCGAAGGGAACAAGAGTAGATGTGATCAGCACGGTGCAGTCAGGCGCCCGCACCGTTTCTGTTACTCCTTCCGGACTCCGGACAAGCAGCTTCCCCTTGTTTTCAGGAAACTTGCTATGTCTGATGCTAAAACCTCACGTCGTGAACAACGCGCGCAGGCGCAAAAATTTATCGATTCGCTCCAGGGAACCGCCTTCCCTAACTCCAAACGTATCTGGATCAGCGGCAGCCGTGCGGATATCCGCGTCCCGATGCGCGAAATTCAGCTCAGCCCGACGCACACCGGCGGCAGCAAAGATCATCCGCAATACGCAGAAAATGAACCAGTCCCGGTGTATGACACTGCCGGTGCCTATGGCGATCCCCACGCGACCATCAATGTGCATCAGGGTCTGGCAAAATTGCGCGCCGGCTGGATCGCCGAACGCAACGACAGCGAAACCATCAGCGCACTCAGCTCAAGCTACAGTCAGCAGCGGCTGGCGGATGACGGGCTGGATCATCTGCGTTTTGAACACCTGCCGCTGCCGCGCCGGGCCAAAGCGGGTCGCCGCGTCACGCAGCTGCACTATGCGCGTCAGGGCATTATCACGCCGGAGATGGAGTTCATCGCGCTGCGCGAAAACATGGGACGTGAGCGTATCCGCAGTGCAACGCTATTACAGCAGCACGCCGGTCACGGCTTTGGTGCGCAGCTGCCGGAGAATATCAGCGCCGAATTCGTGCGCGCTGAAGTGGCCAGCGGCCGCGCCATCATTCCTGCCAACATCAATCACCCGGAATCGGAGCCGATGATCATCGGCCGCAATTTTCTGGTGAAAGTCAACGCCAACATCGGCAACTCGGCGGTAAGTTCGTCGATTGAAGAGGAAGTGGAAAAACTGGTGTGGGCCACGCGCTGGGGGGCAGATACCGTGATGGATCTGTCGACCGGCCGCTATATCCATGAAACGCGCGAGTGGATTTTGCGCAACAGTCCGGTGCCGATCGGCACGGTGCCAATCTATCAGGCGCTGGAAAAGGTCAACGGCATCGCAGAAGATCTTAACTGGGACATTTTCCGCGATACCCTGCTGGAACAGGCTGAGCAGGGCGTTGATTACTTCACCATTCACGCGGGCGTGCTGCTGCGCTATGTGCCGATGACCGCACAACGGCTGACCGGCATCGTGTCGCGCGGCGGCTCAATCATGGCGAAGTGGTGCCTGTCACATCATCAGGAAAACTTCCTCTACCAGCATTTCCGCGAAATCTGTGAAATCTGCGCCGCCTATGATGTCGCGCTATCGCTCGGTGATGGTTTACGTCCCGGCTCGATTCAGGACGCCAACGACGAAGCCCAGTTTGCCGAACTGCGTACCTTAGGCGAGCTGACGCAAATCGCCTGGCAATATGATGTGCAGGTCATGATTGAAGGCCCCGGTCACGTGCCGATGCAGATGATCCGCCGCAATATGACCGAGCAGCTGGAACACTGCCATGAAGCGCCGTTTTATACGCTGGGCCCGCTGACGACCGATATCGCGCCGGGCTACGATCATTTTACCTCCGGGATTGGCGCCGCCATGATCGGCTGGTTTGGCTGTGCGATGCTGTGCTACGTCACGCCGAAAGAGCACCTTGGCCTGCCGAATAAAGAGGATGTTAAGCAGGGGCTGATTACCTACAAGATCGCCGCGCACGCAGCCGATCTGGCTAAAGGCCATCCCGGCGCGCAGATCCGCGACAACGCCATGTCGAAAGCTCGCTTCGAGTTCCGCTGGGAAGATCAGTTTAATCTGGCACTCGATCCGCATACCGCGCGGGCCTATCACGACGAAACCCTGCCGCAGGAATCCGGCAAAGTGGCCCACTTCTGTTCCATGTGCGGCCCCAAATTCTGTTCAATGAAAATCACCCAGGAAGTGCGCGAATTTGCCGCCCGCCAGCAGGCTGAAGCCCAGCCGATAGCGCTGGGCATGGCGCAAATGTCCGATGCCTTCCGTAGCCGTGGCGGCGAGCTGTATCACGCCGCCGATGCCCTGAAAGAGGAAAAATGATGACTGAAGCCTTCCCTGCCACCGCGCCAAAACTGGGGCTCTATCCGGTTGTCGACAGCGTGTTGTGGATTGAACGCCTGCTGGCAGCCGGCGTGCGCACCCTGCAGTTGCGCATTAAAGATGGCGATGATCGCCAGATTGAAGCCGCAGTACGCGATGCCATCGCCCTGGGCAAACAGTACGGTGCGCGGCTGTTTATCAACGATTACTGGCGCTTAGCGATTAAGTACAACGCTTATGGTGTGCATCTTGGTCAGGAGGATCTGGATGTGGCCGACCTGGACGCTATCCGCCACGCCGGCTTACGCCTGGGTCTGTCGACACACGATGACGCCGAGCTGGATCGCGCACTGGCGCTGCGTCCGTCCTATATTGCGCTCGGCCACATCTTTCCGACACAAACCAAAGATATGCCCTCTGCACCACAGGGCATAGCCGAGCTGAAGCGCCATCTGGCGCGGCTGCAGCACATCCCCACCGTGGCGATTGGCGGCATTTCGCTGGCTCGCGTGCCGGAGGTGCTGGCGACCGGCGTCGGCAGCATTGCCGTGGTCAGCGCGATTACCCAGGCGGAAGACTGGCAGGCGGCCACCCGCCAGCTGCTGGCGCTGGTAGAATCCCCAGAGCATGTCGCAAAAGCGTTGTAACTGACTACAACGGCGCTAAAAATACGCGAATACGGCGCGCAAACGGCAGCAGTCAGGGCTGGCGCGACCGGGGACAATCGCTAAAGTGAGCCTGCCCGCTGTCGCTTGCAGCGGGCCAGGGCTGGCTTCCCCGACTCTCTGTCCGGCCCTGCCTTTCCACCGTTATTCCGTCAGGGAGGTGATATGGCGCGTTTCCGCACTGCAGGCCTGCATGGCACGCTCCACGGCTGCGCCGAGGCTGGCAATCGCCTGCTCGGTTTGCTCATTCATTGGCAGACCATAATTGAGGCGCAGGCAGTTGCGATATTTACCCGCCGCCGAAAACAGCGAACCGACCGCCACCTGGATTTTCAGCTCCCGCAGCTCCGCATTCAGCCGCACCGCATCGAAGGCTTCCGGCAGCTCAATCCACATCAGGAAACTGCCCTGCGGCCGCGAGACGCAAATGCCGCAGGGAAAATAGTGGCGCACCCAGCAACTAAACGTCTCATAGTTACGCTGATACACCTGGCGCATGCGGCGCAAATGCGGCAGGTAATGGCCCTGACGAATAAACTCCGCGACCGCATACTGCGGCTGCGTTGCCGTCGAACCGGTGCCAATATATTTCATGTGCAGTACGCGATCGCGATAGCGTCCCGGCGCGACCCAGCCCACGCGCAAGCCGGGCGCCAGGGTTTTGGAAAACGAGCTGCACAGCAGCACGCGGCCATCCATATCCAGCGATTTGATCGTGATCGGACGCGGATACTCCCACGCCAGCTCGCCGTAAACATCATCTTCAATGATCGCCGCGTCAAAGCGCTGCGCCAGCGTCAGCAGCGCGCGCTTACGCGCTTCCGGCATGATAAATCCAAGCGGATTATTACAGTTGGGTACCACCACCACCGCTTTAATTGGCCACTGCTCAAACGCCAGCTCCAGCGCCTCCAGGCTGATCCCGCTGACCGCATCGGTGGGGATTTCAATGGCGCGAATGCCCAGACCGCGCAGTGTCTGCATGGTGCCGTGAAACGCCGGCGACTCGACGGCAATGATATCGCCTGGCTCGCACACGGCGCGAATCGACACCGACAGCGCTTCATGGCAACCGGTAGTGATGACAATATCTTCCGCCGTCAGCTGACAGCCGCTGTCAATTGTCAGCCGCGCAATCTGCTCGCGCAGCGCTGCCACGCCGAGCAGGCTGTCGTAGTTGAGCTGATCCATGTCCTGCTTCTGCGCCATGCGGCCCATGATTTTCCACAGCGGCTTGAGCGTCGGCTGGGTCAGATCCGGCATGCCGCTGCCCAGCTGCAGCACGTCGCCATTAATGCGGCTGCTCAGCAGCTCCAGCACCGATTCCCACTGGGTGATCTCAACCGGACGCTGTACGGGTCGGGTCATCGCCGGCACCGGCGGCGTGGCTTTACGGGTAGCGACAAAATAGCCGGAACGCGGCTGCGGCACGATAAGCTGCTTCTCTTCCAGCAGATGATAAGCCTGCTGCACGGTACTGATGCTGACGCCGTGCTCAATGCTGAGCGTACGCACCGAGGGCAAGCGTTCGCCGCTGCGATACAGCCCCTGCTCAATACGGTCTGAAAGCAGACAGGCCAGATGTTGATAGCGCGTCATTGTGTGCCTCGCTGCGTTAACAGTGATCAAAAATCAGTACAGATGATGCCTATTTCTACCATTCAGATCGGTACGGGCGCAATCTGTATGTTAAAGATAAGTGATTTTTGAATCTGTATTGAATTCGCCATCAGAGGGAAAATGTTGTTCAGACATCATACTGAGGGCTGGGATTATGGAATTCGATCAGAACCGGGCGGCAAAACCGTTCAGCGTGACCTTACTCGATATCTTTCGTGGCGGCGTGCGCGCGATAAAACGCTGGCATGCCAGACGGGAAACGCGGGAGATTCTTTCGCACCTGAGTGATGCGCAGTTGCGTGACATCGGGCTGACGCGTCAGGATATCAATCAGAAATAACGCGGATTTCAGACGAAAAAAAACCCTGCCGAGGCAGGGTTTTTTCATGGTCAGCAGAGCAGACGATTATTCGTCGTCGCTACCGCCCAGACCGGCGTTCAGCAGCTCAGCGAGGCTGGCAGAGGCTTCATCCGCAGTCACCTGCGGTGCAACCGGTGCTTCACCCGCCTGACGGCGACGCATACGATCCTGGTGGTAAGCATAACCGGTACCGGCCGGGATCAGACGACCCACGATAACGTTCTCTTTCAGGCCGCGCAGCTCGTCGCGCTTGCCTGCTACCGCTGCTTCGGTCAGGACACGGGTGGTCTCCTGGAACGATGCCGCAGAGATGAACGATTCGGTTGCCAGCGAGGCTTTGGTGATACCCAGCAGGTCACGCATGTACGTCGCGCCGATTTTGCCGTTCGCTTCCAGATCGCGGTTGGAGATCTTGATACGAGAGACTTCCGCCTGCTCGCCTTCCAGGAACTCCGAGCTACCCGCGTTCATGATGGTTGCTTTACGCAGCATCTGACGCACGATGACTTCGATGTGCTTATCGTTAATCTTAACGCCCTGCAGGCGGTAAACTTCCTGCACTTCGTTGGTGATGTAACGGGTCACAGCATGGACGCCACGCAGACGCAGGATGTCGTGCGGAGACTCTGGGCCGTCGGATACGACGTCACCACGTTCTACACGTTCACCTTCGAATACGTTGAGCTGACGCCATTTCGGAATCATCTCTTCATACGGATCGCTACCGTCAACCGGGGTGATCACCAGACGACGCTTGCCTTTAGTCTCTTTACCGAAGGAGATGATACCGCTGATCTCCGCCAGGATTGCTGGCTCTTTCGGACGACGCGCTTCGAACAGGTCGGCAACGCGTGGCAGACCACCGGTGATGTCCTTGGTACCGCCAGATTCCTGCGGAACACGCGCCAGGGTATCACCCGAGCTGATCTTCACGCCATCTTCCAGCTGCACAATCGCTTTACCTGGCAGGAAGTACTGTGCCGGCATGTCAGTGCCCGGGATCAGTACGTCGTTGCCGTTGGCATCAACGATTTTCAGTGCCGGACGCAGGTCTTTACCGCCCGCAGTACGCTCTGCAGAATCCAGTACCACCAGCGATGACAGACCGGTGAGGTCGTCAGTCTGACGGGTAATGGTCTGACCGTCGATCATGTCGGTGAAGCGGATGAAACCGCCCACTTCGGTGATAACCGGCATGGTGTGTGGATCCCAGTTTGCAACGGTTTCGCCCGCGGCAACCTGCTCGCCATCACCTTTCGCCATGACCGCACCGTAAGGCACTTTATAGCTCTCTTTGGTACGACCGAACTCGTCGATCATCTTCAGCTCAACGTTACGCGAGACGATAACCAGCTTCCCGGAGGAGTTGGTTACTGACTTGGCGTTGGTCAGCTTGATAGTACCTTTGTTCTTCACCTGAATGCTGGATTCAGCTGCCGCACGCGATGCCGCACCACCGATGTGGAAGGTACGCATGGTCAGCTGGGTACCCGGCTCACCGATGGACTGTGCTGCGATAACGCCGATGGCCTCACCTTTGTTGATGATGTGACCACGTGCCAGATCGCGACCGTAGCAGTGTGCACACACACCGAAGTCGGTTTCACAGCTCACCACGGAACGCACTTTAATCGCGTCCACGGAGTTCAGTTCAACCACGTCACACCAGTGCTCATCGATCAGGGTGTTACGCGGGATCAGGATGTCCGCAGTGCCCGGCTTCAGCACGTCTTCTGCCGTCACACGACCCAGTACACGCTCACGCAGCGGCTCTTTAACGTCGCCACCTTCGATGACCGGGGTCATCATGATGCCTTCGAATGTGCCACAGTCGTCTTCGGTAACCACCAGGTCCTGCGCCACGTCAACCAGACGACGGGTCAGGTAACCGGAGTTCGCCGTTTTCAGTGCGGTATCGGCCAGACCTTTACGCGCACCGTGGGTCGAGATGAAGTACTGGAGTACGTTCAGACCTTCACGGAAGTTCGCGGTGATCGGCGTCTCGATGATGGAGCCATCTGGCTTCGCCATCAGACCACGCATACCTGCCAGCTGACGAATCTGTGCCGCAGAACCACGCGCACCGGAGTCAGCCATCATGTAGATGCTGTTGAACGAAACCTGCTGCTCTTCTTCGCCGTGACGGTTGATCACGGTTTCGGTCTGCAGGTTATCCATCATCGCTTTGGATACGCGTTCGTTAGCCGCAGCCCAGATATCGATGACTTTGTTGTAACGTTCGCCCGCGGTAACCAGACCAGACTGGAACTGCTCCTGAATCTCGGCCACTTCCGCTTCAGCTTCTGCAATGATTTCTGCTTTCTTGGCAGGAATCACCATGTCGTCGATACCTACTGAGGCACCTGAACGGGCTGCATAGGCAAAGCCGGTGTACATGGTCTGGTCAGCAAAGATAACGGTCGGCTTCAGGCCCAGGATGCGGTAACAGGTGTTCAGCATCTTAGAGATCGCTTTCTTACCCAGCGCCTGGTTGACGATGGAGTAAGGCAGACCTTTCGGTACGATCATCCACAGGATCGCACGACCAATGGTGGTGTCGATCAGGCTGGTTTTCGCAACGAGCTCTTCCTGCTCATTTTTGCTGTATTCAGTGATACGCACTTTAACGCGTGCATGCAGCTCGGCCTGGCCAGCGCGATAAACACGCTCAGCTTCTTTCGGGCCGGTCAGTACCATGCCTTCGCCTTTGGCGTTCACTTTGTCGCGGGTCATGTAGTACAGACCCAGAACAACGTCCTGTGAAGGAACGATGATTGGCTCGCCGTTCGCTGGAGACAGAATGTTGTTGGTAGACATCATCAGCGCACGCGCTTCCAGCTGGGCTTCCAGCGTCAGCGGTACGTGAACAGCCATCTGGTCACCATCGAAGTCGGCGTTATACGCCGCACACACCAGCGGGTGCAGCTGGATCGCTTTACCTTCGATCAGTACCGGTTCAAACGCCTGGATACCCAGACGGTGCAGGGTTGGTGCACGGTTCAGCAGTACCGGGTGTTCGCGAATCACTTCATCCAGGATATCCCAGACGACCGCTTCTTCGCGCTCAACCATTTTCTTGGCCGCTTTAATGGTGGTCGCGAGGCCACGCAGTTCCAGCTTGCCGTAGATGAACGGTTTGAACAGCTCCAGTGCCATTTTCTTCGGCAGACCGCACTGATGCAGACGCAGGTATGGACCTACGGTGATAACCGAACGACCGGAGTAGTCAACACGTTTACCCAGCAGGTTCTGACGGAAACGACCCTGCTTACCTTTGATCATGTCGGCCAAAGATTTCAGAGGACGTTTGTTAGAGCCGGTGATGGCACGACCGCGACGGCCGTTATCCAGCAGGGCATCTACCGCTTCCTGCAGCATACGTTTTTCGTTACGTACGATGATATCTGGCGCAGCCAGATCCAGCAGACGCTTCAGACGGTTGTTACGGTTGATCACGCGACGATACAGATCGTTCAGATCCGACGTAGCGAAACGACCGCCGTCCAGCGGTACCAGCGGACGCAGATCTGGCGGCAGCACCGGCAGAACGGTCAGGATCATCCACTCTGGCTTGTTGCCAGACTGCACGAACGCTTCCAGCAGCTTGATACGCTTGGTCAGCTTTTTACGTTTGGTCTCAGAGTTGGTTTCGTTCAGCTCTTCACGCAGCTGCTCGCACTCCTGCTCCAGATCCATATTTTTCAGCAGCGCCTGGATAGCTTCCGCACCCATCTTCGCGTCGAATTCGTCACCGAACTCTTCCAGCGCGTCAAGGTACTGCTCTTCGGTCAGAATCTGACGTTTTTCCAGGTTGGTCATGCCGCCTTCGACCACAACATAAGATTCGAAGTACAGTACGCGCTCGATATCACGCAGCGGCATATCCAGCAGCAAACCGATGCGGGATGGCAGTGATTTCAGGAACCAGATGTGCGCGGTCGGCGAAGCCAGTTCGATGTGGCCCATACGCTCACGACGCACTTTGGTCTGCGTGACTTCTACGCCACACTTCTCACAGATCACGCCACGGTGTTTCAGACGCTTGTACTTACCGCACAGGCATTCGTAATCTTTTACCGGTCCGAAAATACGGGCACAGAAAAGACCGTCACGCTCCGGCTTGAAGGTACGGTAGTTAATGGTTTCCGGCTTTTTAACTTCACCGAAAGACCAGGAACGGATCATGTCTGGCGAGGCCAGCGCAATTTTGATCGCATCAAACTCTTCGGTTTTAGTTTGCGCTTTCAGAAACTTAAGTAAGTCTTTCACGGATTAGCTCCCGTCGGAGTGGAACTCTCAGGGACGCGCCAGGCGCGTCCCATAACCAGTACTTGCGAGTGCTTACTCGTCTTCCAGCTCGATGTTGATACCCAGCGAGCGAATCTCTTTCAACAGTACGTTGAAGGATTCCGGCATGCCCGGTTCCATCTGATGGTTGCCGTCAACGATGTTTTTATACATCTTGGTACGGCCGTTGACGTCATCAGACTTAACGGTAAGCATTTCCTGCAGGGTATACGCGGCACCGTATGCTTCCAGTGCCCACACTTCCATCTCACCGAAGCGCTGACCACCGAACTGCGCCTTACCACCCAGCGGCTGCTGCGTAACCAGGCTGTAAGAGCCGGTAGAACGGGCGTGCATCTTGTCGTCGACCAGGTGGTTCAGTTTCAGCATGTACATGTAACCTACGGTTACCTGACGCTCAAACTGCTCACCGGTACGGCCGTCGAACAGGGTGATCTGACCGGAAGAAGGCAGACCGCCGAGCTGCAGCAGCTCTTTGATTTCGCTCTCTTTCGCACCGTCGAACACTGGCGTCGCGATTGGCATACCTTTTTTCAGGTTCTCTGCCAGACGCAGCACTTCGTCGTCCGAGAAGGTGTTCAGGTCAACTTTCTGACGCACATCAGTGCCCAGATCGTAAGCACGCTGGATAAACTCACGCAGTTTGGCGACTTCTTCCTGCTTCTTCAGCATCGCATTGATCTTCTCACCAATGCCTTTCGCCGCCATACCCAGGTGGGTTTCCAGAATCTGACCGATGTTCATACGCGATGGTACGCCCAGCGGGTTCAGTACGATGTCGACCGGCGTACCGTTCTCATCGTATGGCATGTCTTCGATTGGGTTGATCTTGGAGATAACACCTTTGTTACCGTGACGACCCGCCATTTTGTCACCAGGCTGAATCTGACGCTTAACGGCCAGATACACCTTGACGATTTTCAGCACGCCCGGTGCCAGATCGTCGCCCTGGGTGATCTTGCGACGCTTCGCTTCGAGTTTCTTCTCAAACTCGTGCTTCAGCTCGTCGTACTGCTCAGCCAGCTGCTCCAGCGCGTTCTGCTTCTCTTCGTCGGTCAGACCGAGTTCCAGCCAGCGCTCACGTGGCAGCTTGTCCAGTTTCTCCGCTTCCACGCCACCTGAAATCAGGACGGCCTGGATACGGCTGAACAGGCCCGCTTCGAGGATCTGCAGTTCTTCAGACAGGTCTTTTTTCGCCTGCTTCAGCTGCATCTCTTCGATTTCCAGCGCGCGCTTGTCTTTTTCCACGCCATCGCGGGTGAAGACCTGTACGTCGATAACCGTACCGGAAACGCCGTTCGGCACGCGCAGTGACGAGTCTTTCACGTCAGAGGCTTTTTCACCGAAGATCGCACGCAGCAGTTTCTCTTCTGGCGTCAGCTGGGTTTCACCTTTCGGCGTGACCTTGCCTACCAGAATGTCGCCACCGGTCACTTCCGCACCGATATACACGATGCCGGATTCATCCAGTTTGGAGAGCGCAGCTTCACCCACGTTCGGGATGTCAGCGGTGATCTCTTCCGGCCCCAGTTTGGTGTCACGTGACACGCAAGCCAGTTCCTGAATGTGGATAGTGGTGAAACGGTCTTCCTGTACTACACGCTCAGAAACGAGGATGGAGTCTTCGAAGTTGTAACCGTTCCATGGCATGAACGCCACGCGCATGTTCTGACCCAGCGCCAGCTCACCGAGGTCGGTAGACGGGCCGTCAGCCAGCACGTCGCCACGCTCGATAGGTTCACCCAGAGAAACACACGGCATCTGGTTGATGCAGGTGTTCTGGTTAGAACGGGTGTACTTGGTCAGGTTGTAGATGTCGATACCTGCTTCGCCCGGATACATCTCGTCTTCGTTAACTTTGATAACGATACGTGACGCATCGACGTACTGCACGGTACCACCACGTTTAGCGACAGCAGTTACACCGGAGTCGACCGCAACAGCACGTTCCATACCGGTACCAACCAGCGGCTTGTCAGCACGCAGGGTAGGTACAGCCTGACGTTGCATGTTCGCACCCATCAGGGCGCGGTTAGCATCATCGTGCTCCAGGAACGGGATCAGTGACGCACCGACAGAAACCACCTGCTGGGTGGAAACGTCCATGTAGTCAACCTGATCGCGGCTGAACAGGCTCGATTCACCTTTGCTACGGCAGGTGACGAGATCGTCAACAAAGCTGCCGTCATCGGCGAGGTTGGTGTTCGCCTGAGCGATAACGTAGTTACCCTCTTCGATAGCAGAGAGGTAATGAATTTCATCACTCACTTTACCGTCAACCACGCGGCGGTACGGCGTTTCGAGGAAGCCGTATTCGTTAGTCTGCGCGTAAACAGAGAGTGAGTTGATCAGACCGATGTTAGGACCTTCCGGGGTTTCGATTGGACATACGCGACCGTAGTGAGTCGGGTGTACGTCACGCACTTCGAAGCCGGCGCGTTCACGGGTCAGACCGCCTGGGCCCAGAGCAGAGATACGACGTTTGTGCGTAATCTCAGACAGCGGGTTGTTCTGGTCCATAAACTGGGACAGCTGGCTGGAACCAAAGAACTCTTTCACCGCGGCCGAAATTGGCTTGGCGTTGATCATGTCCTGTGGCATCAGCGTGTCGAGGTCGCCCAGAGACAGACGCTCTTTCACAGCGCGCTCTACACGCACCAGGCCAACGCGGAACTGGTTTTCCGCCATTTCGCCGACCGAACGGATACGACGGTTGCCGAGGTGGTCGATATCATCCACTTCGCCAATACCGTTACGGATACCGATGAGCTTCTTCATCACTTCGATGATGTCGTCTTTGCTCAGGATACCGGAACCTTCGATCTCGTCACGCAGCAGAGAACGGTTGAACTTCATGCGGCCAACGGCCGACAGATCGTAACGATCTTCGGAGAAGAACAGGTTCTCGAACAGGTTTTCTGCGGCTTCACGCGTTGGCGGCTCGCCAGGACGCATCATGCGGTAGATCTCAACCAGCGCGCTCAGGCGGTCGTTGGTTGGGTCAACGCGCAGCGTCTCAGAAATGTACGGGCCGTGATCCAGGTCGTTGGTGAACAGGGTTTCGATGCGCTTGTGACCGGACTGGCTCAGTTTCGCCAGCAGATCCAGTGACAGCTCCATGTTCGCCGGCACGATCAGCTCACCGGTGTTCAGATCGATGTAATCTTTCGCGACCACTTTGCCCGCGATGTACTCGACCGGCACTTCGATGTGCTGAATGTTGTCTTTTTCCAGCTGACGGATGTGGCGCGCAGTAATGCGACGACCTTTCTCAACGTAGACCGTGCCGTTGGCTTCGATATCGAAGGAGGCGGTTTCACCACGCAGGCGCTCAGGCACCAGTTCCATCTGCAGCTTGTTGTCGCGGATTTCAAACACCACTTTTTCGAAGAACAGATCGAGAATCTGCTCAGTGGTGAAATCCAGCGCGCGCAGGATGATACTGGCCGGCAGCTTACGACGACGGTCAATACGGACGAACAGGTTGTCTTTCGGGTCAAACTCGAAGTCGAGCCATGAACCGCGGTAAGGGATAATACGTGCGTTATACAGCACTTTACCGGAAGAGTGCGTTTTACCCTTATCGCTGTCAAAGAATACGCCAGGACTACGATGCAGCTGAGAAACGATAACACGCTCAGTACCGTTGATGACAAAGGTACCGTTGTCGGTCATGAGCGGAATTTCGCCCATGTACACTTCTTGTTCTTTGATGTCTTTTACGGTGCCTTCCGGCGCTTCGCGCTCGTAGATCACCAGACGCAGTTTAACGCGCAGCGGTGCGGAATACGTCACGCCACGGATCTGACATTCTGTCACGTCAAACACCGGCTCACCCAGACGGTAGCTGACATACTGCAACTCAGAGTTGCCGCTGTAGCTCGCGATTGGGAACACGGAACGGAAGGCTGCTTCCAGACCGTACTGGCCTTCTGGATCTTGCTCGATAAACTTCTGGAACGAGTCAAGCTGGATAGAAAGGAGATAAGGCACATCCAGTACTTGTGGACGTTTACCAAAATCCTTACGAATACGTTTTTTCTCGGTATAGGAGTAAACCATAGGGTTCCTCAGCTAGCTGACAAGTCGACCCACGCTGTCCGTCCTGAAGGGACAGTTCATGCAACACTATTTTGTTTTTCATGCGATGCGCAGCACCCCATGCAATACATCTTTCTATCACTCTTAAATCATTTCATCGCCGTTGCGCAGGCAGGGAACCCTCACAGGAAAGCGGTATATTAAGTCGTCGATAGAAAAAGATATTGAAGAGGAACAATGGACAAACAGTGCGAAACGCCATCGTTCCCCTGTAGCGCAAAAAGGCTGGTGACCAAAAAGTCACCAGCCATCAGTCTGTTTACGCAGACTGCAACCCGAGGGTTGTCTTACTTAACTTCAACTTCAGCGCCAGCTTCTTTCAGAGCAGCTTCAAGTGCAGCTGCGTCGTCTTTGCTGATGCCTTCTTTGATTGCAGCTGGAGCAGCTTCAACCAGGTCTTTAGCTTCTTTCAGGCCCAGACCAGTTGCGCCACGAACGGCTTTGATTACAGCAACTTTGTTAGCGCCAGCAGCTTTCAGGATAACGTCGAATTCAGTTTTCTCTTCAACAGCTTCAGCCGGGCCAGCAGCAACAGCTACAGCAGCAGCAGCAGAAACGCCGAATTTTTCTTCCATAGCAGAAACCAGCTCAACTACTTCCATTACGGACATAGCTGCAACGGCTTCCAGGATTTGATCTTTAGTGATAGACATGACAATTGTTCCTAAGAATCAGTAAAAGTTTATACGTTAGCAAGTACGAAGAAAAAGAATCTGGCCTTAAGCCGCTTCTTTCGCGTCGCGAACAGCAGCCAGAGTGCGGACCAGCTTGCCAGCAGCAGCTTCTTTCATGGTCGACATCAGACGTGCCAGTGCTTCTTCGTAAGTCGGCAGCGTTGCCAGACGGTCAATTTGTGCCGCCGGGATCAGCTCACCTTCAAAGGCTGCAGCTTTGACCTCAAAGTTTGCATTCGCTTTCGCGAACTCTTTGAACAGACGAGCAGCAGCGCCCGGGTGTTCCATAGAGTATGCAATCAGGGTCGGACCAACAAACGTGTCTTTCAGGCACTCGAATGGAGTACCTTCAACGACGCGGCGCAGCAGGGTGTTACGAACAACACGCATGTAGACGCCAGCTTCACGACCTGCTTTACGCAGTTCAGTCATTTTATCAACGGTAACGCCACGGGAATCCGCAACAACCGCTGAAAGCGCGCCTTTGGCTACTTCGCTAACTTCAGCAACAATTGCTTGTTTGCCTTGAAGATTTAATGCCATTAGCTTTGCTCCTGGATTTGACCGGGAAAATTTCCCGGAACTCACTTCACTTACACACCCGAAGGCCGTAAGCGCGTTACACGGTGAGCAGAATCCAGTGAAGAAAAAATTCTTTTTGGTTCTGTCACCGTCTACGCAGGATATTAAGCATCACTTCCGAAGAGGTTTTGCTCCTGCGGTCTTGGACGGAGGCCAGGATCAGGCCTGGCTCCAACCTTAGTCGCTGAATGACAAGGGGTTTAGACCTGTGCACTCCGCGACTATGAATTTGGGTTCTGAATTGACGGATCAACCAGAACAACGGGCGTAAGATTCTAGATGAATTTTTCGCCCGTTACAAGCAGCAATTAGTTTGCTGCTGCGTTCAGACCAGCCTGGTCAACGGCAACGCCGGCGCCCATGGTGGTAGAGATGCTGACTTTCTTGATGTAAACGCCTTTCGCCTGAGCAGGTTTAGCTTTTTTCAGCGCAACCAGCAGAGATTCCAGGTTTTCTTTCAGTTTGTCAGCATCGAAGTCCACTTTACCGATGGTGGTGTGGATGATGCCGTTTTTGTCGTTACGGTAACGAACCTGACCCGCTTTAGCGTTTTTCACAGCTTCAGCAACGTTAGGAGTTACGGTACCAACTTTCGGGTTTGGCATCAGACCACGTGGGCCCAGAACCTGGCCCAGCTGGCCAACAACGCGCATTGCATCCGGAGAAGCAATAACAACGTCAAAGTTCATTTCGCCTTTCTTGATCTGATCAGCCAGGTCTTCCATACCTACCAGCTCAGCGCCAGCTGCTTTAGCAGCTTCAGCGTTTGCGCCTTGGGTAAAGACGGCAACACGTACTGAACGACCAGTACCGTGTGGCAGAACGGTCGCGCCGCGCACGTTCTGGTCAGATTTACGTGCATCGATGCCGAGGTTAACAGCAACGTCCACGCTCTCTACGAATTTAGCGGTAGCCAGTTCTTTCAGCAGAGCAACAGCTTCGTTGATGTCATACTGTTTAGTCGCATCAACTTTGTCACGGATCACGCGCATGCGCTTGGTCAGCTTAGCCATTTCTTAGTCCTCCACTACCAGGCCCATGGAACGAGCAGTACCTTCGATAGAGCGAGTCATCGCTTCTACGTCAGCACCAGTCATGTCCGCAGCTTTGGTTTCTGCGATTTCACGTACCTGAGCACGAGTTACTTTACCGACTTTATCTTTGTTCGGCTTACCAGAACCAGACTTGATGCCTGCTGCTTTTTTCAGCAGAACGGCAGCCGGAGGCGTTTTGGTAACGAAGGTGAAAGAACGGTCGCTGTATACGGTGATAACTACTGGAGTCGGCAGACCCTTTTCCAGTGATTCTGTTTTGGCGTTGAACGCTTTACAGAATTCCATGATGTTAACACCCTGCTGACCCAGAGCCGGACCAACTGGTGGGCTCGGGTTAGCCATACCAGCTGCAACCTGCAGCTTGACGTAGGCTTGTACTTTCTTGGCCATGATATTTCCTCTATTGGGTATAGCGCCTGGCGAACAGGCTCCCCGTGATAACGATTTACACGCTGTTGCCAGCGCATAAAAACAAAAGGCGCGAAATTATAGGTAAATTTCGCGCCTTCCGCAAGAGCTAAAAAGTGAACAAAAGGCTTAGCCTTTCTCCACCTGAGCAAAGTCGAGTTCTACCGGCGTTGCACGGCCGAAGATAGAAACAGAAACCTTCAGGCGGCTCTTCTCGTAATCCACTTCTTCGACCACACCGTTGAAGTCGGCAAACGGGCCGTCGTTGACACGCACCATCTCGCCTGGCTCGAACAGCGTTTTCGGACGCGGCTTATCACCCACCTGCTGCAGGCGGTTCATGATCGCATCCACTTCTTTATCACTGATCGGTGCCGGACGGTCAGAGGTACCACCAATA
Organism: Pantoea sp. R102; assembly: GCF_004916815.1. Lineage (NCBI taxonomy): Bacteria > Pseudomonadati > Pseudomonadota > Gammaproteobacteria > Enterobacterales > Erwiniaceae > Pantoea > Pantoea sp. R102. The sequence goes on along the minus strand of NZ_SDFT01000186.1, from coordinate 6,519 downwards.
AAGCCCATTACACGCGGTACACTGCGCACTAAGTGCCAGCTGGCGTCATTCATCACCATCTGGACCAGTACGTAACCAGGGAAGAATTTGCGTTCGCTTTTGCGACGCTGGCCGCCACGGATTTCCACGACTTCTTCAGTCGGCACCATGACTTCGCCAAACAGTTCTTCCATGTTGTGCAGTTTGATATGCTCTTGCAGCGACTTGGCTACGCGGGCTTCAAAACCGGAAAACGCCTGAACGACGTACCAGCGTTTTTTTGGAGCTTCAGACATCTCAGAACCTCAGGCCAGTGATAAACGATACCAGACGGACCAGAATACCATCCAGCCCCCACAAAATCAGTGACATCACGGCAGTGACCGCGGCAACGATTAACGTGGTGTGCAATGTTTCCTGGCGAGTTGGCCAGATGACCTTACGCATTTCGGTTCTTGCTTCACGTGCAAAAGCCACGGTTGCTTTGCCTTTGGTAGTCAGCAACGCAATGCCGCCCGCCGCAGCGATCAACACCACGACAGCCAGCGCGCGTAAAGGCAGTGTCACATCGCGATACAGGTAGTTACCGACGATTGCTACCAGCAGCAATGCGATCACAACTACCCACTTTACCGCTTCCAGGCCGCGCCCGCTCCCTTGAGCTTCGGTATTCGCACTCATAAACCAACCTGCCACAATAATTCAGAAACTATTCTGCCCCGCAGAGCGAGGCATCCAAACCGAATGCGCTTTTGGGCATAACTCGGTATCCAGCGCCGTAATACAGAGCCTGTCTCAGCAATGATTATGATCGAAAATCACTGATGAGCCAGGTTCTGGTTAACAGCGTACAAAAAGGGCATCAAATGATGCCCTTTCCGTGTGCATTGCGTCAAATATTATCGCTATTACGCGATAACTTTAGCAACAACGCCCGCGCCAACGGTACGGCCGCCTTCGCGGATTGCGAAGCGCAGACCTTCGTCCATTGCGATTGGATGGATCAGGGTAACAACCATTTTGATGTTGTCGCCTGGCATTACCATCTCAACGCCTTCTGGCAGCTCTACTGAACCGGTTACGTCAGTGGTACGGAAGTAGAACTGTGGACGGTAGCCTTTGAAGAACGGAGTATGACGGCCGCCTTCGTCTTTAGACAGAACGTAAACTTCTGACTCGAACTGGGTGTGTGGCTTGATGGTACCTGGCTTAGCCAGAACCTGACCACGCTGGATCTCTTCACGCTTGATACCGCGCAGCAGAACACCACAGTTCTCGCCTGCCTGACCCTGGTCCAGCAGTTTGCGGAACATTTCAACACCGGTACAGGTAGACTTGGCAGTCGCTTTGATACCCACGATTTCTACTTCGTCGCCCACTTTCACGATGCCGCGCTCAACACGACCGGTAACAACGGTACCACGGCCAGAGATTGAGAATACGTCTTCGATAGGCAGCAGGAACGGCAGGTCGATAGCACGGACTGGATCCGGGATGTAGTTATCCAGGTGCGTAGCCAGCTCAACGATTTTCGCTTCCCACTCAGCGTCGCCTTCCAGCGCTTTCAGCGCAGAACCGCGTACGATTGGGGTATCGTCGCCAGGGAAGTCGTAAGCAGACAGCAGGTCACGCACTTCCATCTCAACCAGTTCCAGCAGCTCTTCGTCATCAACCATGTCGCACTTGTTCAGGAACACGATGATGTAAGGAACGCCAACCTGACGACCCAGCAGGATGTGCTCACGGGTCTGAGGCATTGGGCCATCAGTCGCCGCAACAACCAGGATCGCGCCGTCCATCTGCGCAGCACCGGTGATCATGTTTTTCACATAGTCGGCGTGGCCTGGGCAGTCAACGTGTGCGTAGTGACGGGTCGGGGTTTCATATTCAACGTGAGAGGTGTTGATGGTGATACCACGAGCCTTCTCTTCTGGCGCGTTATCGATCTGATCGAATGCACGTGCCTGGCCGCCGTAGGTTTTTGCCAGAACGGTGGTGATTGCCGCAGTCAGAGTGGTTTTACCGTGGTCGACGTGACCGATGGTGCCCACGTTTACGTGCAGTTTGTTACGTTGAAATTGCTCTTTAGCCATCGCTTGTCCCTCTAAGACACGGATATATCAAAGATATCGTCACATTAACCAGGCAAAACCTGATGTTAGTTTTACAGAGAGAGAATCAGGAGAGAGATAAAGGAAGTGGTGCTGATACCCAGAGTCGAACTGGGGACCTCACCCTTACCAAGGGTGCGCTCTACCAACTGAGCCATATCAGCACATCTGGAGCGGGCAGCGGGAATCGAACCCGCATCATCAGCTTGGAAGGCTGAGGTAATAGCCATTATACGATGCCCGCATCCTGGAACTCGGCTACCTGTTCTTTCTGTAGCTTATGAATAATAAAAGAAGACCTTCTATTATTCGAGCCAGTCAGAGTTTCCGACTGACGGTGATCACGCTACTGCGCAATCTGAATTCGAAGGTGAGAGAGTTGAACTCACCCATCAGATAAGCCTTTATCTGACGCTCAACCGAGAGGTTGAGATGGTGGTGGGAGAAGGATTCGAACCTTCGAAGTCTGTGACGGCAGATTTACAGTCTGCTCCCTTTGGCCGCTCGGGAATCCCACCTACTTGATGGTGCCGGCTACCGGAATCGAACTGGTGACCTACTGATTACAAGTCAGTTGCTCTACCAACTGAGCTAAGCCGGCATCAAGTGACGCGCATTCTAGGAAGACCGGGTTCAGGATGCAACAAAAAAATTGCTAAATTTGCACTACCGCTTACTATTTGTGCAAATCCTCGCAAAACGTCCCGCCAGCGCAGCAAAAAGCAGCAAACATGGTGTGTTTTTCCGCCAGCGCAGGACCTGATAATTCTTTCATATAGCATCAGCCTTATGCTGCGATCATAAAAATGCGGGCCTGCTTACGAAAGCGTGCTCAGGTTTATCATTTTACTTCTTTTTAAAGTCACACTGGTGTTACCCTCCTGCCCATTGTTCTCGTTAAATTACCCCTGTGACGTGCAACTGAGTTCGACACATCGCTGTATGCCTGTTGCTGCAAGGTGTTGATGAGCCAGAATTTGCGGTCAGATGCATGCTTATGAGTAAAAAAACGACGCCACTGACGACGCCCTACCTGCAGTTTGATCGCCAGCAATGGGCTGCGCTGCGAGATTCCGTACCGATGACGCTGGCCGCCAGCGAAATTGAACGGCTGCGCGGTATCAATGAAGATCTTTCGCTGGAAGAAGTTGCCGAGATCTATCTGCCACTATCACGTCTGCTGAACTTCTATATCAGCTCGAATCTGCGCCGTCAGGCGGTGCTGGAGCAGTTTCTCGGCACTAATGGCCAGAAGATCCCTTACATTATCAGTATTGCCGGCAGTGTCGCCGTCGGTAAAAGCACCACCGCGCGCGTGTTACAGGCGCTGCTTAGCCGCTGGCCCGAGCACCGCAAGGTGGAACTCATCACCACCGATGGCTTTTTGCATCCTAATGCGGTGCTGAAAGAGCGCGGCCTGATGAAAAAGAAAGGCTTCCCGCAGTCGTATGATATGCATCGACTGGTGAAGTTCGTATCGGATTTGAAATCAGGCGCCAGTCAGGTCACCGCACCGGTGTATTCACACCTGATTTACGATGTCATCCCGGATGGCGATAAGGTGGTGCAGCAGCCGGACATCCTGATTCTGGAAGGGCTGAACGTCCTGCAGAGCGGTATGGATTATCCGCACGATCCGCATCATGTATTTGTCTCAGATTTCGTCGACTTTTCAATATATGTCGATGCGCCAGAAAACTTATTAGAGCGCTGGTACGTTAATCGCTTTCTTAAATTCCGCGAAGGTGCCTTCAGCGATCCGGACTCTTATTTCCACCACTATTCTCAGCTGCCTGAAGAGGAAGCAGAGAGTATTGCACGTGGGTTATGGAAAGAGATTAACTGGCTGAATTTAAAAGAAAACATCTTACCTACACGTGAGCGGGCCAGCCTGATCATGACCAAGTCTGCGGATCATGCCGTGCAAAGCGTGCGGTTACGGAAATAGTATTAAAAACGCCCTGCTTTATCAGGGCGTTTAATGCATTACTGTTTACTGTGTTAATTAGCGGGACGTAATGAGATTTCCCCACCGACCCAGGATTTAATCTCACCATCCTGTTCCAGCAATAAACCGCCCTGCTTATCAATTCCGCGCGCAATGCCATGCACTTCACGATCGCCAATCAGCAGTTTCACCGGACGATGGATAAAGTTATCCAGCGCTTCCCAGCGGCCGACAAACGGCGCCAGCCCATCGCGTTCAAACAGCGGTAAAGCTTCACGCAGACGGTTTATCAACCTGGCGGCGAGTTCGTTACGATTGATCTCAATGCCGGCTTCCTGCAGATTGATCCAACCCTGATTGATTTCCGCCGTGCCTTCGCCCCGCATCACCAGGTTGATCCCCGCGCCCATCACAATTTGCGCCGCATCGCCGGTTTTACCGGTGAGCTCAACCAGAATACCCGCCAGTTTACGATCCTGCAGATAGAGGTCATTTGGCCACTTAACGCGGACGTCTGCCGCGCCCAGCGACTGGATAACCTCTGCCATCACGATACCAATCACCAGACTCAGGCCCATTGCCGCAGCTGGCCCCTGCTCCAGTCGCCAGTACATGGACATGTAGAGATTGGCGCCAAACGGCGAGAACCATTTCCGTCCGCGCCGGCCGCGCCCGGCCTGTTGATATTCCGCGATGCACGCATAGCCGGAGTTCAGCTGGTCCATGCGATCGAGTAAATACTGATTCGTTGAGTCAATAACCGGAATCACCGCCAAATCCGCCTGATGCAGATGCGCCAGTATCGCCTCTTCATTCAGCAACTGAATCGGCGCTGGCAGGCTGTAGCCTTTCCCTGTCACGGTGTAGACATCCAGGCCCCAGCTTTTCAGCGTCTGAATATGTTTATTCACGGCAGCGCGGCTCATACCGAGCGCTTCACCCAGCTGTTCACCAGAGTGGAATTCGCCATCAGCCAGCAGGGCGACCAGTTTTAATGGAACGCTATGATCTTTCATGAAATCACCTCGACGGCGTTACGCTCGCCCTGCGCGCCAATAAACCGCACCTCAGGCTCCAGCCACACGGCAAATTTTTTCCCTACCTCCTGACGCACATGATGGGCCAGGGCGACAATATCCTGCGGTGTGGCATTGTCTTCGTTGATCAGTACCAGTGCCTGCTGACGATGCACCGCAGCGCCGCCAAAACGGTAGCCTTTCAACGCACACTGATCGATCAGCCAGCCCGCGGCCAGCTTGACCTCACCACTGTGCTGTGGATAGTGCGGCATAGCAGGATAGTGCGTGAGCAATACCTCCGCCTGCTGAGCGGAAATCAGGGGGTTTTTAAAGAAACTGCCTACATTGCCTGTTACGCGCGGATCGGGCAGCTTACTTTGCCGCATATGGCACACCGCATTGAATACGTCCCACGCGCATACGGTGGCGGGATTGAGCTTCGCCAGATCGCCATAGCTCAGCACCGGTTTCCACTGCTTCGCCAGACGCAGCCCGACGGCCACAATCACATAGTCATGCTTCATCGCGTGTTTGAAGATGCTGTCGCGATAGCCAAACTGGCACTCATCACGGTGCAGACGCGTGACTGTGCTATCCGGCAGGTGTAACACCTCGACGTACTGGCAAATATCTTTAAATTCAACACCGTAAGCGCCAATATTCTGGATGGGTGCCGATCCCGTCACGCCTGGAATCAGCGCCAGATTTTCCAGCCCGGTGAGGCCTTTCTTTAGAGTGTGCTCAACCAACTGATGCCAGTTTTCGCCAGCACCAACGTGCAGATGCCAGGCTTCGTCGTGCTCTTCCAGGGTGATGCCTTTAATCGCGTTTATCACCACGCAGCCGGCAAAATCTTCGAGGAACAGGACGTTACTGCCCTCGCCAAGCACCATAAACGGCTGATTATTTTGCTGGCTGGCGTGCCAGGCAGAGGAAATGGCTTCTGCGCTATCCGCAACAACAAGCTTTTCAGCCGCGATTGCAAGACCCAGTGTGTTGAACGCTTTCAGGGAAGTCTGAGGGCTGGACATGTTACGGCCTTTACTGATTAATCTGGCCGTAGTTTACCCGATTGCACGGTTTTACAGTGGGGAGTTTTCGCGTTTTTAGCGGGAAATTTGCCGGAGTACGGACGTAAAAAAGCCCCGGACTTTCGTCCGGGGCTTCCTTACTTATTTGATGCCTGGCAGTTCCCTACTCTCGCATGGGGAGGCCCCACACTACCATCGGCGCTACGGCGTTTCACTTCTGAGTTCGGCATGGGGTCAGGTGGGACCACCGCGCTGTTGCCGCCAGGCAAATTCTGTTTTCGTCCGCGTCTTTCGCGCTCTGACTGCGTTGCCCCGCTCGCGCCGCTCAGTCACATACTCGTGTATGCTCCTTCCCGTCGTCTCGCGTGCCGCCTTGTCACAGCACAAAATCCACTGGACGTAATCCGGTGAACAAAGCTGAAAATTCTTTC
>NZ_SDFT01000185.1:0-10654 GCF_004916815.1 Pantoea sp. R102 | reverse complement strand
GCGCCAGCTGCGTCATGTGATCCTGACGCTGCCGTCAGAGAACGAGATCGCCGAACTGTTCGAGGTGATCGACCCGCTGGCGATTGCCGCCGTGCGCGCGGCGCTGGTGCGCACGCTGGCGAATGAGCTGAGCGATGAGTTTTACGCGGTGTATCTCGCCAACCAGAGCAGCGACTACAAAGTCGAGCATGCCGAGATCGGCAAGCGCGCGCTGAAGAATGTCTGCCTGAGCTATCTGGCGTTTGCGGACGCAGAGCAGGCCAGCAAACTGGTGCAGGCGCAGTACGACAAAGCCAGCAACATGACCGATGCGCTGGCCGCGCTGTCAGCGGCGGTGGCGGCGCAGTTGCCGTGCCGTGATGCGCTGCTGGCGGCGTACGACGAGCGCTGGCATCAGGATGGTCTGGTGATGGATAAGTGGTTTATGTTGCAGGCCACCAGCCCGGCGGCTGACGTGCTGAGCAAGGTACGTAGCTTGCTGACGCATCGCTCGTTCACCATGGGTAACCCGAACCGCATCCGTTCGCTGATTGGCGCGTTTGCCTCGGCCAACCCGGCAGCCTTCCACGCCAAAGATGGCAGCGGCTACCAGTTCCTGGTGGAGATGCTGACCGATCTCAACCGCCGCAACCCGCAGGTGGCAGCGCGCATGATTGAGCCGCTGATTCGTCTGAAGCGTTATGATGCCGACCGTCAGGCGCTGATGCGTCAGGCGCTGGAGACGCTGAAAGGGCTGGAGAATCTGTCCGGCGATCTGTATGAGAAGATCACCAAAGCGCTGAACGCGTAAGAAAACAATGCGCAATAAATTGCGCCGCTACAAAGAGTTGCAATCCTCTGTAGCGGCGCGATTTATCGCGCGTCCTGAATTAACGCTGCTGCGCGAACTGCAGGGGCTGCTCTGAGGTTCCCCGCTTCATCACCCGATCCAGGACCTCGGCCTCCAGCTCGGCGAGGCGCGCCGATCCTTTGCGGCGCGGACGCGGTAAATCCACCGCCAAATCCAGCCCGATCTGACCCTCTTCAATCAGCAATACGCGATCGGCCATCGCCACCGCTTCGCTGACATCGTGCGTCACCAGCAGCACGGTAAAATTATGCTGCTGCCACAGCGACTCAATCAGGCCCTGCATTTCAATGCGCGTCAGCGCATCAAGTGCGCCGAGCGGTTCATCGAGCAGCAGCAGGCCGGGACGATGAATCAGCGCCCGCGCCAGTGCCACCCGCTGTTTCTGTCCGCCGGAGAGCGCTGCCGGCCACTCATGTGCACGATCGGCCAGACCGACCGCCGCCAGCGCTTCCAGCGCTGCGCTGCGCCACTCGCGGCCTTTCAGACCGAGGCCAACGTTATCGATCACTTTCTTCCACGGCAGCAGACGCGCATCCTGAAACATCAGGCGGGTATCTTCGCGCGCCTCGGCCAGCGGCGCGTTGCCCGCCAGCAATTCACCGTGCGTGGTGGATTCCAGCCCGGCCAGCAGGCGCAGCAGGGTACTTTTACCGCAGCCGCTGCGGCCGACCACCGCGACAAACTGGCCGGCCGGAATATGTAAATCGATATGATTCAGGATGGTGCGATTGCCATACTGCTTGGTGACGCCATTGACGCCCACCGGGGTACCGCGGTTCAGGCGCGCCGGGCTTAGCGTTGCGTTGCTCATGCGTTCTCCTCCTTCAATTGGTAAGCCGGATGCCAGCGCAGCCAGACACGCTCCAGCAGCTGTGCCGTCACGTCGGCCAGTTTGCCCAGCAGGGCATAGAGAATGATGGCGACCACCACCACATCGGTTTGCAGAAACTCACGGGCGTTCATTGCCAGATAACCAATACCGGAGTTGGCCGAGATGGTTTCGGCCACGATCAGCGTCAGCCACATCAGACCGAGGGCAAAGCGCACGCCAACCATGATTGACGGCAACGCGCCCGGCAAAATCACCTGAATAAACAGGCTCCAGCCGGAGAGACCATAGCTGCGGGCCATCTCCACCAGGCCGCGGTCAATATTCCGTATGCCGTGATAGGTATTGAGGTAGATAGGGAACAGGGTGCCGAGCGCCACAAGAAAAATTTTGGCTGACTCGTCGATGCCGAACCACAGAATTACCAGCGGGATCAGCGCCAGGTGCGGCACGTTACGCAGCATCTGCACCGAGGTATCCAGCAACCGTTCGCCGGTGCGCGACGTGCCGGTAATCAGCCCGAGAATCAGGCCAATCGAACCGCCAATGGCAAAACCGATTGCCGCTCGCCAGCCGCTGATGGCGAGGTGTTGCCACAACTCACCGCTGGCCGCGAGATGCCAGAAGGTGATGACAATATTCTCCGGCGAGGGCAGGATGCGCGTCGACAGCCAGCCAGCCTGTGAGGCAATCTGCCACACCACCACCAGCAGCACCGGCAGCGCCCACGGCAGCAGGGCATTGCTCAGCTGTTTCTTGACCTTTGCCATATGCGACTCCTTAACTCTGCGCGACTTTTTGCGGGGTGAAATCATTGGCGACCGCTTCACCGTGCGCCTGCACCACGCGGGGTTGCGGGATTTCCGGCACGGCCAGGTCGAGATGCGGGAACAGCAGCTCGCCCACGCGATAGGCCTCTTCCAGATGCGGATAGCCAGACAGAATGAAGGTCTCGATGCCGAGTTCCTGATACTCCTGCATACGCGCCGCGACCGTCGGACCGTCGCCCACCAGGGCAGTCCCGGCACCACCGCGTACCAGACCGACGCCGGCCCACAGGTTCGGGCTGATCTCCAGCCGATCGCGGCGTCCGCCGTGCAGCGCGGCCATGCGCTGCTGACCGACTGAATCGGTGCGGGCAAAAGCCGCCTGCGCTTTAGCAATGGTGGCATCGTCAAGATGGGCGATGAGCCGGTCTGCCGCCTGCCATGCTTCCTCATTGGTTTCACGCACAATCACGTGCAGACGAATGCCGAAGCGCACCGTGCGCCCCTGCGCCGCCGCTTTGGCGCGCACCTGTTCAATCTTCTCTTTGACCAGCGCCGGCGGTTCGCCCCAGGTCAGATAGACATCCACCTGCTCCGCGGCCAGATCCTGCGCCGCATCTGAAGAGCCGCCGAACCACAGCGGTGGACGTGGCTGCTGCACCGCTTTAAACATCAATCGTGCACCGCGCACTTTGACGTACTTGCCTTCGTAATCAACCGTTTCACCCTCGCTGACCCGGCGCCAGACGCGGGTGAACTCCGCGGATTCGGCATAACGCTCGCGGTGATCGAGGAAAACACCGTCGCCCGCCAACTCTTCCGGATCGCCGCCGGTGACGAGGTTAAACAGTGCGCGACCGTTGGAGAGACGATCGAGCGTAGCGGCCTGCCGTGCGGCCTGCGTCGGGGAAATCACCCCCGGGCGCAGCGCCACCAGAAACCGCAGGCGCTGCGTCACCGGAATCAGGGATGCGGCCACCAGCCACGCATCTTCACACGACCGGCCGGTGGGGATCAGCACGCCACCAAAACCGAGGCGATCGGCGGCCTGCGCCACCTGTTGCAGATAACCGTGGTCCACCGGGCGCGCACCTTCGGCGGTACCGAGGTAGTGGCCGTCGCCGTGGGTGGGAAGAAACCAGAATACGGATACGCTCATGATAAATTTCCTTATGGCCGGGCCGGCTGTGGCTGCCAGATGCGATCGGCGATGGTGACTTTGACCGGCATTAAATGGTTGGCATAAAACAGATCGGCAGTTTGCTGTTGGGCCTGCGCCGTGTGGGCGCTGACCGGCGTAATGGTGGTCGGAGGACGATGGTCAAGGTAGCTGGCGATCACTGACTTCGGCAGGCCCATCGCCTGTGCCAGCAGATCGATACTTTGCTGGCGCTGGCTACGCGTCAGCGCGTCGGCTTCGCTAAAGGTGTGCAGCACCTGCTGCACGAAGTCACCGTGCTCGGTAGCAAAGCTGCGCGTGGCGAGGTAGAACGAACCGGTCTGGTTCAGCTTACTGCCGTCCACCAGCACACGGACGTTGCCCTGCAGCAGCGCAGCGGAATAGTAGGGGTCCCAGATCGCCCAGGCGTCAACATCGCCCTGCTGAAACGCGGCGCGCGCATCGGCTGGCGTCAGATAAATCGGCTGAATATCGTTAAAGCTCAGGCCGGCCTGTTCCAGCGCGCGCAGCAGCAGATTGTGTGAACTGGAGCCTTTCTGGAACGCCACTTTATGACCTTTCAGTTGCGCCACGCTGTGGATGGGACTGTCCTTCGGCACCAGAATCACTTCAGCCTGCGGCTTCGGTGGCTCCGAGCCGACATACAGCAAATCCGCCCCGGCGGCCTGAGCAAACAGCGGCGGGATATCACCGGTGCTGCCCAGGTCAATGCTGCCCACGTTCAGCGCCTCAAGCATTTGCGGACCGGCCGGAAACTCGATCCACTGAATGTTGGTGGTCGGGAAGCGCTGCTCCAGCAGCCGATGCGATTTGGCCAGCACCATGCTGACCGATCCTTTCTGATAGCCGATACGGAATTGTGCTGGCGCTTCGGCAGCCTGAGCCGTGAGGGTCAGGGCAAACAGCGCGGTAACGGTCGGCAGCAGCCAGCGGGTTAACATCCTTTTCATCGCAGTTCCTTTATACAGCCTGAGCATAGGGTTGATGACGACGGTGCAGCGCCTGCCAGAAGGTTTCCAGCGCCTCATCAATGCGCTCGCTCAGCAGCGCATCCAGCTCAGGCTGGCGGTCGTAATGGGTGATCTGCGTATCACTGGCGAACACGCCGTGCAGAACTTCCTGCGCTTTCAGCGCGTTCAGCACCGGTTTCAGCGCGTAGTCAACGGCCAGCATGTGCGCCACGCTGCCGCCGCTCGCCAGCGGCAACACCACTTTATGTTCCAGCGCCCGCTCTGGCAGCAGGTCGAGCAGGGTTTTCAGCGCACCTGAGAAAGAGGCTTTATAAATCGGTGTGGCGACGATCAGCCCCTCCGCGAGCGCTAAATCCGCTTTCAGCGCGGTCAGTGCCGGTGAGTCAAAGCGCGCATACAGCAAATCTTCCGGCTGAAAGTTGTGAATATTCCACGGAATCACCTCAACGCCACGCGCTTCCAGCGCCCGCTGGCACACACTCAGCAGCGCCGTAGAACGTGAAGGAAAACGCGGACTCCCCGCCAGCGTAATAACCCGCATGGTCACTCCTTATAACTGAAAGTTATTGATTAGCAATTATTGAGAACTGATGCATTCAATCCTGACAGAGCAGGCGGCGAGGCGTAAATGATTTATCCGGCAATGGATAGCCGTCAGGCGGGAATAGCGCCCTCTTATAAAGGAAGGGAAAAGCGCCTCTAAGGTTAATCTGAATTGCACCCGCAGATTGCCGGGTTTTCATTAGCGGCTTCCGTCACGGGCAGGGTGAGAATGATTAAAAGCGCTGTTGCCTGGTTAAATCAGAGGTGTAACCGTCGACACATATCGCCGGGCGCGCCATTGTCGTCAGGCTTAAGAAGAAATAGATGAGGTAATTTAAGGAGTAGCAAACAAACGCTGACGTAAGTTTAAAGCGGGCACCAGGATTTTTCGTAGTGGCTGTTTAGAATGTTCCATTTTAAGCTGGTCTCAAATTAGCGAGTAAGTGTGTCAAAGCGTGGCGTTTTATTAAAATCGCACCGTTTAACGCGTTTCCTGTTACCGATATTACGTATTACTTCAGCACTCTGGCCGGGATTGCTTCAGTTGCGCTTAACAATAAACGGTAAATTATCAGCCAGTCTGGCAAGGGCCAATAGTCATGCCGTCGGCGGGCTGTTTATAATTGATTGAGTTTTCTTACGCTAAAAAAAAGTCACTGCCTTATTTGCGCCTTAATTGGGCGGATTTTTGTCTGGCCATTATTCAGTATTATTTTTAGGGAGAGGAATATGGGAAGGTCTGCTCTGTTAGTGCACCCGGCTGAGCCGGTTGCCGCTCAGCCCGCGCGCGTCGCGGCTGATAACGTTAATCCACTATTGTGTTATCTGCTGCAGCCGGATGCCGCGCACAGCCAGTTTACCGCTGTGCCACAGCCAGCGGCGGAGAGCGTCAGCGACGACGCGTTCTTACTGTTTGCCGCCGACGGCTTTGCGCCCTCTGCTGCACTGTTGCAGGAAGTGGCAACGCTCAGCCATCAGCGCCCGGAGCTCAACTGCATGCTGGTTTCACTGGCACCACGCGCACTGAGCAGCGGCCTGCAGTCGTCGCTGCAGCTGTTCCAGCAGCTGCAGGCGCAGCGCCTGTGGCAGCAGAATAACTATGCGGTCATCCTGCGCGCCGCGCTGGTGAAAAATGCCGCTCCGCTGGTACGCATTCAGGATGTGATGCTGGCCGGCCTGTTAAATACGCAAACGGTATGGCTGCTGGATGCTCGCGCTGAGCATGAGGTCACCACGGTTAATCCGCCACCCAGCTATCAGCAATTTATGACGGAGTATGAAAAGGTCACCCGTTTGTCACACTTTATTCCGGAGCGAAACCGTTATCGCCAGAGTTATTTACGCAGCGGGTTATTACAGCTGGTACAGCAGGAATTAAACGCTGAAACGCAGTTCTCTAATAATGTGCGGCACGCGGTGCGCTACTTTGCCGATCAGTTTTCACCGCAGAGCACAATGGAAAAACTGTTACTGAAACAGCCCGACCTCTATTTCTCACTGATGAAAATGAGAAAAAGCCGCTGAGATAGCGCCAGCGTTAATTTTAAGAATTACTCCCGTGGGCGCTGAGGTATTTTTGTGTCACGCTGTTAACACTGAGAAAAATACCCAGACGCCAGAGTTTTTATGTCTATCAAACGTAACGCGATTGCCAACTATGTTGGCCAGATCTATCTGACGCTGTCAGGTATTTTAGTAGTTCCCCTGTATATTCAGCATTTAGGTATGGAAGCTTACGGTCTTGTGGGCTTCTTTTCTATATTGCTGACCTGGCTGCAGCTGCTCGACGCGGGCGTTTCAACCACGCTGATGCGCGAGGCGGCACGCTACCGGGCGAATCAGGCAGAATTTGTCTGGTTTCCGGCGCTGTTTGCCACGCTGACCCGCTTCTTTCTGTTCTCCACCCTGGTGCTGGTGGTGCTCGGCTGGCTGGCGACGCCATGGATTGCCACGCACTGGCTGGATGCACAGCACTTACCCGCCGGCGATGTGGTGGTGGCCGTGGCGATTATGGTGATCACCGCCGCGATTCGCTGGCGTACCAGCCCGTATCGCAGCGTGATTGTCGGTTTTGAGCATCAGGTCTGGCTCAACGGCGTGAACCTGATCATTACCACGCTGCGTACTTTTGGCGCGGTACTGGTGATCCAGCTGTTCCCGAATCCGCTGCTGACCTTCTTTATCTGGCAATTGCTGGTCTCGATTGCCGAAGCCGCCTGCTGTATCTGGAAATCCTGTCAGCTGGTGCCCCGCGCAGCGCGCAAAGAGAAGCGCGACGATCTCAAAGGCGTGCTCAAACCCTTTATCCGCTTTGCGCTGAGCGCCGCCTTCTCCAGTGCCGTGTGGACCTTTATTTCGCAGATTGACCGGCTGGTGCTGTCAAAAACCCTGCCACTGAGTGAATACGGCTCGTTCACCGTGGTCGCCACGGCCGCGACCGGGATCCTGCTTCTGAGCAGTCCGATTATGCAGGCGATTGTGCCGCGCATGACCGGCATGAAAACCCGTCAGCAGGGCGATGCCGAATCGCTGAAGCTCTACCGCTATACCACCCAGGCGGTAGCAATTTTTATGGCCCCGCTCAGCATCACCATTGCCTGCTATGCCGGACCGCTACTGTGGGCGTGGACGCAGAAACCGCAAATTGTCGAAGAGATGGCGTTCGTGCTTAGCCTGTATGCGCTCGGCAGCGGTATCCAGGCGATCTGCGGCCTGCTATATCACCTGCAATACGTTAACGGCAATCTGAAACTGCACATGCAGGGATTCACCTGCTTTGCCATCGTGCTGGTGCCGCTCAACATCTGGTGTGCCGTCCATTACGGGGCGCTGGGCACCGGCTGGCTATGGCTGGGGCAGAACATCTTCTATTTAGTTGGCTGGGCGTGGCTGGTGCATCGCCGCTTTGCGCCGGGCATCCATTTCAGCTGGCTGACGCGCGACGTAGCGCTGATTTGGGCGGTGTCGGCGCTGATTGCCTGGCTCAGCACGCTGCTGCCGATTGAGTGGAACCAGAATCGCTGGATCAACCTGCTGTGGCTGGGGCTGATCGGGGCCTTTAACCTTGGCGTGTGCTGTCTGTTACACAGCCTGGTGCTAAAACGCCTGCGCGCGCCGCTTGTTAACGCAGAGGAAAGAGGATGAGCATGACATCACGCCGCACGCCGACGGTTTCGGTAATTATCCCTAACTGGAACTGCGCGCCCTGGCTGCCGGAAACCCTGGGGTCGCTGCTTCGCCAGTCATCGCCGCCGGAAGAGATCATCATTATTGATGATGGCTCGAGCGATGACAGCGTGGCCTGGCTGACGGCGTTTGCTGCGCAGCATTCGCAGGTGACGCTGCTGAGTGGCGGACGCGGTGGCGTCAGTGCCGCGCGCATGAAGGGGCTGGCCGCAGCCAGCGGCGATTTCGTCTATTTTATGGATGCCGACGACTTCGTCTCGACAGAACTGTTCGCCGATTTCCGCCGCGTGCAGGCGCGTCACCCGGAGATTGATCTGTTCTGCTTTGGCGCGAAGATGTTTTTCGACCTGCCAGCGCCGCAGCGTCATTATCAGACCATCCATCAGCGCCACGTCAGCGGCCTGCTGCCGGGCGGCAGTGCCACGCTGCGCACGCTGATTCAGCATCAGTCGGCGCATCGGGTGATCTGGAGCAGCATCATCTCGCGTCGCCTGATTGACCAGCTCGAGCTGCAGTTTCTGCCGATCCAGAACCATGAAGACGCGCCCTTTATGTTCGCCCTCTACCTGCAGGCGCGCGCGCTGTACTGCACCAGCCAGAGCTACTACTACAAACGCTTTATGCTGAGTTCACTGTCGCAGAGCACGCGCGACTTCTCATGGGTGAAAAATTACTTTATCGCCCGCGCCGGCAGTGAGCAGTTCCTGCAGCAGCAGCAACTGCCGTACGATGAGGCGCTGCTGGATGACTATTACCAGACGGTGATGCACGGCTGCCTGACGCAAATCCGCAAAAATCACATGACGGTGCCCGCCGAGTGGCAGCCGCAGGTGAATCAGCTGGTGCGTAAAGTGTTACAGCACAACGCGCGACTGAAACTGCTGTGGTATTGCCCGGCGATTTATAGCGGTTTGCAGGCCTGCCGCGATCGTCTGGGACGCTATTCCGCCCGACGCTGATACCGATCAAATTGTTGCATCCCAGAGTAATTTACTTTTGCGCCAGAGCACCTTACCATTCTGGCGCACAAATTCCCGTGCACCCGACTTTCACGAAGCTTCCGCCATTCAGGAGAGTGCATGCTATATCCTATCGTCCGGCCGGCGCTGTTTAAGCTCGATCCAGAGCGCGCGCACGAACTCACCTTTCAACAGTTACGCTTCATCAGCGGCACGCCGCTGGAAGGGCTGATTCGTCAGTCGCTGCCGTCACGCCCGGTGACCTGTATGGGGCTGACCTTTCCGAACGCGCTGGGTCTGGCTGCGGGGCTGGATAAGAACGCGGAGTGCATTGATGCCTTTGGCGCCATGGGCTTTGGCTTTGTCGAGGTGGGCACGGTGACGCCACGCGCACAGCCGGGCAATGACAAACCCCGTATGTTCCGGCTGGTGGCGGCGGAAGGTATCATCAACCGCATGGGGTTTAATAATCTCGGCGTCGATCACCTGGTTGAGAATGTGAAAAAGGCGCGCTTTAAAGGCGTGCTCGGCATCAATATTGGTAAAAATAAAGACACGCCGGTGGAGCAGGGCAAAGACGATTATCTCACCTGCATGGAAAAGGTGTATGCGCACGCCGGTTATATTGCCATCAATATTTCCTCACCGAATACCCCCGGATTACGTTCGCTGCAATATGGCGAAGCGCTGGACGATCTGCTGTCGGCGATTAAATTAAAACAGCGGGCGCTGCAGGAAAGCCATCTGAAATATGTGCCGGTGGCGGTGAAGATCGCGCCGGATCTTTCTGAAGAAGAATTGATCCAGGTTGCCGACAGTTTAGTGCGCCACGAAATAGACGGCGTGATCGCCACCAATACCACGCTCGATCGTTCGCTGGTGAGCGGGCTGAAATATGCCGACGAAGCGGGGGGATTAAGTGGCCGTCCGGTTCAGTCGCGCAGCACCGAGGTGATTCGCCGTCTGGCGCAGGAACTGCAGGGACGTCTGCCTATTATTGGCGTCGGTGGCATTGATTCGCTGGTCGCGGCACGGGAAAAAATGGCGGCTGGCGCAACGCTGGTGCAGATATACTCAGGCTTTATTTATAAAGGTCCGGGTTTAATTAAAGATATCGTGACTCACCTCTAAGACATTTCTCACTTTCCCAGGCCGGGGGGTTTATTTCTCCCTCCGGCTCGTTTATATTTTGTCCTGTTCGTACAATTTTCAGCTTTTTCCTTAAAGCAATATTTTAAATTTGAGCGCCGTTTAGCGCAGCGTAAATCCACAGGGCACCCCATGAAAATCAAACCCGATGACAACTGGCGTTGGTATTTTGACGCAGAGCATGACCGGATGATGCTGGATCTGGCCGATGGAATGTTAT
>NZ_SDFT01000184.1:0-15227 GCF_004916815.1 Pantoea sp. R102 | reverse complement strand
CGAAAGAATTTTCAGCTTGTGACGGATAAAGAATCAGCTTTGTTCTGCGGACGCGAGTCCGGAGGATTTTGCGCTGAGGCGAGGCGGCAAGCGAAGGAAAGGAAGGAGCATACACGAGTATGTGACTGACTTTGCGAGCGCGGCCAACGCGGCATCAGCGCGAAAGACGCAGGACAGGGCACAAAGAATTTGCCTGGCGGCAACAGCGCGGTGGTCCCACCTGACCCCATGCCGAACTCAGAAGTGAAACGCCGTAGCGCCGATGGTAGTGTGGGGCCTCCCCATGCGAGAGTAGGGAACTGCCAGGCATCAAACCAGTAAAAAAGCCCCGGACGAGAGTCCGGGGCTTTTTTACGTCTGGCGATCGCCAAATCCACTTCACCCCTTGCAAAATCTCTCCCTAAAACTCCAGCTCTGTCACATTTTGTCATCATGAACGGGCTCTGATTCCCCCGCGCCGCCCTCAGATGCTTTACTCATTGCTTTAGCGATGTTCTTCGCAAGGAAATGAGGTAAAAGATGACCGACTTACAACAAAAATCGGCCCAGCCGGAAACGGCAGCCGTCAGTAAACAACGCATCTGGGCCATTGTCGGCGCGTCGTCCGGCAATCTGGTCGAATGGTTTGATTTCTACGTCTATTCGTTCTTTTCGCTCTATTTTGCCCATGTATTTTTCCCGGCCGGCGACACCACCACCCAGCTGCTGCAAACGGCCGGCGTGTTTGCGGCGGGCTTCTTAATGCGTCCCATCGGTGGCTGGCTATTCGGCTACATCGCGGATCGTCACGGCCGAAAAAGCTCGATGCTGATCTCGGTATGCATGATGTGTTTTGGTTCGCTGGTCATCGCCTGTTTACCCGGCTATGGCGAAATCGGCATTGCGGCGCCGGTGATTTTGCTACTGGCACGCATGTTTCAGGGCTTATCGGTGGGTGGTGAATATGGTACCAGCGCTACCTACATGAGTGAGGTGGCACTGGAAGGGCGCAAAGGCTTCTACGCGTCGTTCCAGTACGTCACCCTGATTGGCGGTCAGCTGTTAGCCGTGCTGACGGTCGTGGTACTGCAACAAATCCTCAGTGATGAAGCGCTGCGCAGCTGGGGCTGGCGTATCCCGTTCTTTCTTGGCGCGGTTCTGGCAGTGGTCGCTCTGTGGTTGCGTCGCTCACTGAATGAAACCTCCGAGAAAAAGCACCGGGAACATCGCGATGCCGGCAGCATCCTTGGCCTGCTGCGTAACCATTCGCGCGCCTTCCTGATGGTGCTTGGCTTTACCGCCGGCGGATCGCTGAGCTTCTATACCTTCACAACCTACATGCAGAAATATCTGGTGAACACGGCGGGTATGGATGCGCGCAGCGCCAGTGCGTTGATGACCGGCGCGCTGCTGGTATTCATGCTGATTCAGCCAATTGTGGGCGCGCTGTCAGATAAGATTGGCCGGCGGGCCTCAATGATGATCTTTGGTGCTGGCGCGGCTATCTGTACCGTGCCGATTTTGATGTTACTGCAGAATGTGCAAAGTAGCGGGCTGGCGTTCGTGCTGGTGATGCTGGCGCTGATTATTACCAGTTTCTACACCGCCATCAGCGGCATCCTTAAAGCGGAGATGTTCCCGCCGGAAGTGCGGGCGCTTGGCGTGGGGCTTTCCTATGCGGTAGCTAATGCTATCTTTGGCGGTTCGGCCGAGTACGTGGCGCTGTTACTGAAGAAGCACGGCATCGAAACCACCTTCTTCTGGTATGTCTCGGCAATGGGCGCGCTGGCATTTCTGGTATCACTGATGCTGCACCGCAAAGGCAAGGGGATTGCGCTGTGATTACTGGCTCAGGTTCCACAGGGCAATGCCGCTGGCCGCACCGGCGACATCCCAGCTGAGATCTTTCCAGCTCCAGCCGCTCCCGGCAGGGCGGCTGTCCCAGGCTTCTTTAGCTACGCCGAAGCTCAGCGAAAAGAGCATGCCGAAGCGCAGATTTTGCCCGCGCCCCTGATGTTGATGCTGAGAGATCTCACTGCCGGCGGCAGCCAGAGCGGCAGAGGAGAAAAAGTGTTGTGCTTTATCCTGGCCGGTCCAGCTGTCCTGCGCCACATGCGCACATCCGCTACACAGTAATACCGCACAGAGGATGAGCGCACGCATCGGCTACAGCAGACGGCTAATAAGGCGGTCGATACGGATGCGACGCAGACGGCGAATCAGCTTACGCACCTTAGCCGGATAATCAGAGATGCTCTCCAGCTCGCGGAAATGTTTCACCACCGTGGTGTGCTGACGGATCAACGCCAGTTCCTTATCGCGCTGCTCTGCCAGCTGGTTGAGCGGATCGTGAATCAGCACCGCATTTTCCAGGTCGAGTCGCCAGGCGCGCGGATTGAGGTTATTACCGGTGATCATCATCCACTCGTCATCAACCCAGATGCCTTTCAGGTGATAGCTGTTGTCGCCATCTTTCCACAAACGTACCGTCAGCTGGCCGTTATTAACGTAATACTGCAACCGGCTGAGGAAGCGACGCAGGTTGATTTCATACAGATAGGGCAGCGCACCGATAATCTTGAACGGCTCGTGTGGCGGAATGTAGAAATCGTTGGCGGTTTTATCGCCGACGATGATCTCGACCTCTTTGCCCTGACGCAGCAGCTGGATCAAATTGCGCACCAGAATGGCCGGTAGGTTAAAGTACGGCGTGCACAGTGTGAGCTTACGCTCGGCGCAGGGCATTAAATGGAAGATGGTTTTGTTCAGCAGGCTACGTTTACCCAGCCCGACCAGCGGCGTGACGGCCAGTGATTCGTTGCCGGCATCACCGGTAAACTGATAGTTGAAGCTGCGCAGCTCCTGGCGAAACTGGCGGGTTTCATTCTTGATTTCCGGGCTGGAGGGACGTTCGGCCTGGTCGAGACGGTTGACGGCCTCAGAATGTTTGAGATTCTCACCAATCCACTGAAACATGGTGTCCGCCAGCTGCGGATTACGGATCAGTTGATAACGGTCATAACGGTATTTGTCATGCTGATGCAGATAAACATCGTTCAGGCTGGCACCGCTGTAGAGCAGCGTATCGTCAATGATAAAGCCTTTCAGATGCAGCACACCGAGCGCTTCGCGGGTGTTCACCGGAATGCCATACACCGGAATCGCGATATCGGGATGCTGCGCCGCCATTTCGCAATACCAGTCGGCGTTGGTCAGGCCGCGCGCGGCACCGATACGGCCACGCTGCGCACGATGCCAGTCCACCAGAATGCTGACATCCAGTTCCGGGCGCGCCTGACGCGCTGCATACAGCGCCTGCATGATGCTGCGTCCGCCGTCATCATTTTCCAGATACAGGGCGGCGATGCAGATGCGTTTTTCTGCCGTGGCGATTTTCGTCAGCAGGGTTTCACGAAACTCGGCGGGCGAGTAAAGCGTGGTCACATCCGACACGGACTGTGACAGTTTAGGCAGCTGTGCGAGGTGTTGTTGGTGTTTATTGCGTTTGAATTTAGACAACATCACAGTGCACTTCTTCTCTGTTCATTGTATGGCCTTTTGCCATCAAATCATGATCCTAACGGTAAATAATAACATCAACCGGCCGGTTAAGGAGGATTTTTACCTTTCTCTACAGCCAGGTCGCCGGTGTCAGCCAGCGGTAAATTCAGGCTGACAATGCCATCATCCAGTTGAATATTCACACGAAAATTGAGTTTTCGCGCCAGGGTAATCATGCCGGTATTGTGCGGCATGGTGATACCGTTCAATTGTTGCAGGCCGTGATCGCGCGTATAGCGGATCATCTTTTCCAGCAACCGCCGGCCCATGCCCAGACCCTTCAGGTCGGAACGCACCAATACCGAAAATTCTGCGTCGATATTGTCAGCATCGGAGATGGCGCGCGTCACGCCGATAATCTCATCAGCACCGTTATGCTGGCGTACTGCGACAATCGCCATCTCCCGGTCGTAATCGATCTGCGTCATGTTCGCCAAATCGTCGTGGGTAAACTCATTGATCTCACTGAAGTAGCGATAGTAAAGGTCTTCTTTGGTGACCTGGGCGATGAAGGCGCGTAGCTGCGGTTCATCCTCCGGCAGAATCGGGCGAAACAGGCAGCGCTGGCCATCTTTAAGCTGCACCCGCTCTTCCAGATGGTGCGGATAGGGGCGAATTGCCAGCCGCGCCTCACTGTCGCCATGAAACGGAGCCAGCTGCAGCGTCACGTCCAGCAGGGTAAAAGTATTAGCGGATGCCAGCAGCGGGTGAATATCCAGCCGCTGAATCTCCGGACAGTCGACCACCAAGTTTGATACCTGCACCAGCAGCTGACTCAGACCGGTGATGTCCAGCGGTCGCAGTGCGCTGCGGCTGCGCACTTTGCCGCACTTCAGTGCCTGAATCACCAGATAGCGCGCCAGCGTCATATTCAGCGGCGGCAACGCCACGGCGGCCTGCTTGTCCGGTTGCCACTCCACACCGCCTTCGCCCAGCATGATGATTGGGCCAAACAGCGGGTCATGCTCAACCACCACCCGCAACTCCTGCGCACCGGCGCGGTTCGCCATACTTTGCACCAGCAGACCGTCAATGCGCGCCTGCGGATGCGTTTCACGCACGCGATCGAAGATGGCGTCTGCTGCCTGTTCAACTTCTGCCGCGCTGCGCAGATAGAGCATCACGCCCTGTACATCCGACTTATGCGCAATATCCGGCGAGCGCAGCTTGAGCGCCACCGGATAACCAATCTGGTCGGCAATCTTAGCGGCAGACTGGCTGTCGCTGGCGATCCAGGTTGGCAGCGTCGCCAGCCCGTAAGCCTGCAGTATGGGCTGCACCTCGTGCGTATCCAGCGTGATAATGCCGCTATCCAGTGCCTGTTGCAGCAGCTGATGTGCCTCGGCGCTGTTTTGCGTCAGGCCCAGCGGCAGCGCTGGCGTTTCGCGTAGCTGTTTCTGGTTACGCCGATACTCAACCTGATGCATGAATGCCGTCACCGTGCCTTCTGGCGTGCGCCAGGTCGGAATGCCGGCCTGGGTGAATGCGCGGCGGGCTTCCTGCGAAGAGTGTTCGCCGCACCAGTTGGTCAGCAGCGTCACCTGCTTACCCCGCGGATGCGCGGCAACCGCCGCAATAATCTGCGCAGCGGTTTCACTGGCCGGAGAGACGGCGCTGGGTGAATGGATGATCATCAGCGCATCCAGTTCATGGCTGTCGAGCAGCTGTGTTACGCAGGCCACGTACAGCGCGGGGGTTGCATGATCTTTCAAATCCAGCGGGTTACCGCGCCCGATGCCCTCCGGCAGCAGGGCCGCCAGCGCCTGCAGCGTGGGCTCATCCAGCGTCGCCAGCTTGCCGTTACGCGCATAGAGTTCATCCAGCGCCAGCGCTGCCGGAGCGGCGCCGTTGCTGATAATCATCAGGCGCTCACCGCGCAGCGGGCGCATGTGGCTGAGCGACTCCACGGCGGAAAACAGCTCATGCGTGTCCTGCACGCGCAGCAGACCGGCGCGCTGAATGGCGGCATCCCAGGCGGCATCCAGTCCGCTGGCGGTGCCGATCATCGCCTGTGCCTGATGGCTGCGACCGCTTTTGATCACCAGAATCGGTTTATTACGCGCTGCGCTACGCGAGGCAGAAACGAAGCGCCGGGCATCGCTCAGGTGTTCCAGGTAGAGCAAAATGGCGCTGGTTTTGCCATCGCGTGCAAGAAAATCCAGCAGGTCGTCGACATCAATATCCAGGCTGTCGCCTAAAGCGATAAACCACGAAAAGCCCAGGTTGCGCTGTTGCGCCCAGTCGAGAATGGTGTTGGAAACCGCCGCCGATTGCGAAATAAAGGCGATGCGTCCTTTCGCAATCGGTACCGGTGAGAAGCTGGCATTCAGCCCCTGCCAGGGGGCTAACAGGCCCAGACTGTTGGGGCCCAGCAGGCGCATCTGCCACTGGCTGGCACAGGCTTTCAGCGCCTCCAGCTGGCTGGCCGGCGCGGAGAGAATAATGCAGGCTTTACAGCCTTTTTCTCCCAGCTGCTGTAACAGTTCCAGGTTGCGTCTGGCGTGGGTGCAGATAATCGCCAGGTCGGGGGCGAAAGGCAGGCTGGCCACGTCCGGCCAGGCCAGCACGCCGCTGACCGCCTTGTATTTGGGCGTGACCGGCAACACCGGACCGCCAAAGCCGCCCGCCAGCAGGTTGCGCATCATCAGATAGCCAGCGCGGCCCGGTTTTATCGACGCACCCAGCACCGCAATTGATTTCGGTCGTAACAGCGCTTCCAGTCCACGTTGGCTCATCATTCGCTCCTGCTCTCGGGATTGGCATGATTGTAAACGCTTTTACGCCGGTTGCCGATTTGTCGATGTCAGGCTGCGAGCCAGCTTCAGAAATTATCTGCTTGCGCGTGTATCGGATGGTGGGGTTTACCGGCCAGATAGGCCTGACGAAAGCGTTCAAAGTGCTGCTGCAACGCCTGCGCCGCCGGGACGTCACCTGCCTGTTCCAGCAGCGCGGCGGCCACTTCGGCGGTGCAGTGCTGGCCAGGCGCGTGGGCTTCGCGCAGCGTGTAGCGCGACGGTGTCGCCACATTCAGTGACATCACCGGAAAGCTATCCAGCCACGGACTTTTGCGGAACATTTTGCGCGCTTCGGTCCAGGTACCGTCGAGCATAATAAATAGCGGGGGTTTGCCGCCGGTGGGTGGCGTGGTCAGCACCTGGCGATCGGCATCGGCGTAGGCACCGGGAAACACCACCATCGGCTGATAATCGGCCGTCTGCACCGCCGCCAGCAGCGCGGCGTCGGGCTCGGTGCGCGACCAGCCAAAGGCCTGGGTTTCCGGCAGAATGTCGGCAATCAGCCGGCCGGTATTACTGGGTTTCATTGGTTCAGTATCAAACATCACCAGGCAAAACCGGCTGCGCGCCTGTTGCGGCTGCAGGGTCGCGCACAGACAGTTTTTATGCGGCAGCAGGCAGCGCTGACAGCGCAGCACGCGGTTGCCTCGGGCGAGAAACGGGCGCGTGGCACGCGCTAAACGCTGCGCACGCAGGCGCAGGACGGCATTTTCAGACATAGCATCGCGGACAGGGAAAAACGCCAGTGTAATAGAAGGGCAAAAACAAGGCCAGCGCGTGGCTGGCCCAGGGGGATTAGAGTGATTCGTCGAGCCATTCGTTGAATGGCGCTTTCGGCATCGCACCGTTCAGCATGTCCACCATCTCACCGTTTTTGAACAGCATAATGGTTGGGATGCTGCGGATGCGAAAACGCGTGCTCAGCGCAGGTTCCGCCTCAGTGTTCACTTTCACGAAGCGCACTTTGCCGCGCCGCTCGTCAGCGACGTCTTTAAACACCGGCGCGAAGTTCACGCACGGGCCGCACCATGGCGCCCAGAAGTCGACCACGACCGGCAGATCGTCCTGCAGGTATTTATCCAGCGTGGCCGCCGTGGCATTCACCACTTCACCGCTAAATAGCGCATCGCCGCAGCGACCGCATTTGGCTCCGTCGGCCAGACGTTCCTCGGGAACGCGGTTAGTTGCCTGACAGGAGGCACATACAGTATTCATCGTCACCTCAAACCGGACCTGTAAATCTTAGGATTGGTGAACATTATGAAAAGGTTGAATGCTATGCTCAATCTGGATTAAGCAATAGGTTCAATAGTTGATAGCTAAGCGCCGACACATCAGGTAATCTTCGCGCTCTCAATGCTGGAGGAACAGATGAACGACGAATTTAAAGGCAAAAGCGGCAAGGTAAAAGTGATGTACGTACGTGATGAGGAGGGCGGTCAGAAGCCAAATCCCCGTACCGGCAAAGGCGGCCGTCCTGCTGCGCGCCAGGAAGATAATCGTCGCTCTGGTCCTCGCAGCACCCGTAATAATGAAGAGAGCGGTCGTCCGCGCACCGCTCGTGGTGACGATGCCGGGCGTTCGCGTGGTCCACGTGACGATGCTGGCCGTTCGCGCGGTCCGCGTGACGATAGCGCGCGCGGTCGCCGCAGCGATCGGGACGATCGCGGCTTCAGTGATTCACCGTGGCGCACCGTGTCACGTCCGCCTGTCGCCGCTGAAGCGGATGCGGGTGACGAAGCGGCCAGCAGCAAGCCGGTTATCGACCCGGAACTGATTCGCCGTCAGCGTCAGGAAGAGGCGCGCGTATACGGCGAAAACGCCTGCCAGGCGCTGTTTCAGAGCCGTCCCGAAAGCATCGTCCGTGCGTGGTTTGTGCAAAGTGTCACGCCGCGCTTCCGCGAAACCCTGCGCTGGCTGGCAGCAAACCGCAAAGCCTATCACGTGGTGGACGACGCCGAGCTGGCGAAAGCGTCCGGGACTGAACACCACGGCGGCGTGTGCTTCATTATTAAGAAGCGCATGGGCATGCCGGTGGCGGAATGGCTGCAGCAGGCGCAGAGCAAAGACTGCGTACTGGCGCTGGAAGATGTCAGCAACCCGCACAACCTTGGCGGTATCATGCGCAGCTGCGCGCACTTTGGCGTCAAAGGTTTGCTGGTCAATGATGCCTCGCTGCTGGAGTCGGGTGCCGCAGTCCGCACGGCTGAAGGTGGTGCAGAGCACGTCCAGGCGATCAGCGGCGAAAGCTTTGCTGCGGGTCTGGAAGCGTTCCGCAAAGCCGGTTACACCATCGTGACCACATCCAGCCACGCCGGTACGCCACTGGCGCAGGCGGCGCTGCCAGCCAAAATGGTACTGGTGCTGGGTCAGGAGCGTGAAGGTCTGTCAGACAGCGCATTCCAGCAGGGCGATATCAGCCTGTCGATTGGCGGTACCGGCAACGTTGAAAGCCTCAACGTCTCGGTCGCGACCGGTATCCTGCTCGCCGAATGGTGGCGTCAGAACGCATAAATAAAAAAACGGGCCGCTGTGGCCCGTTTTTGTTTCTGTCACTCAGTGCGCGCCACCGCCGCCACCGCCTGCGCCAAACGGCGGACGGGCAAACCACACCAGAACCAGCAGGACCAAAAACACCCCCGCCGATGCCCAGAAGATCTCGTTAGCCGAGATAATCAGGCCCTGATTAGTAATTTGCTGGGCGATATAAGCCGACGCCTGCTGCTGCGTCATGCCCATGCTTTGCAGCTGATCATACATTTGCTGCGAATTCGGATTGAATTGATTAACCGACTCCGACAGGTAGCTGTGGTGCATCGATTCGCGGTCTGTCCACATGGTGGTGGTGATCGACGTTCCGATTGAACCCGCCAGCGTACGCACAAAGTTCGACAGGCTGGAGGCCGCCGCCATACGCTCTGGCGGCAAGCCGGACAGCGTAATGGTGGTCAGCGGCATAAAGAAGCAGGCCACCGCGAACCCCTGGATAAACTGCGGCCACGCGGAGGCACCGAAATCCATCCCCGGCTCAAACGTATACGCACGCCAGTAGAAGCACACCGCGTACATGATAAAACTAAAGGTCACCAGCCTTCGCATGTCCAGCTTATGGGCGAAGCGACCAATGATCGGCGACAGAATCACCGGAATGATCCCCACCGGCGCCGATGCCAGCCCTGCCCAGGTGGCGGTATAGCCGTATACCTCCTGTAGCAGTTGCGGCAGCAGGACGATCGAGCCGAAGTACAGCATGTAAGCCAGACTGATCGACAGACAGCCGATGGTGAAATTTCGCTTCTTAAACAGCGACAAATCGACAATCGGGTGATCGTCGGTCAGCTCCCACACCAGCAGCACGGCCAGCGACACCACCGCGACCACCGTCAGCACGATGATTTCGGTTGAGCCAAACCAGTCGAGTTCTTTACCGCGGTCAAGCATCACCTGCAGAGAACCAATCCCCACCACCAGCAGCACCAGACCGACCATATCGATCGGGCGGATCTCAGTTTTGGTTTCGCGTCCGCGCAGGGTTTGCAGCGTCAGCATCACCACCACCACGCCAATCGGCACGTTGATGAAGAAGATCCAGCCCCAGTGATAGTTATCGCTGATCCAGCCGCCGAGAATCGGACCGCAGATCGGCGCAACGATCACCGTCATCGCCCACAGCGACAGCGCCACGCTGCGCTTGGCCGGCGGGTAGTTGTTCAGCAGCAAACTTTGCGACAGCGGAATCAGCGGACCGGCCACCACGCCCTGAATCACGCGGAAGAAGATCAGCATCTCCAGGCTTTCGGACATGCCGCACGCCCATGAGGCCAGCGCGAACAGAATGGTCGACCAGGTGAACAGCTTCACTTCACCGACGCGCTTTGCCAGCCAGCCGGTGATCGGGATCGAGATGGCATTCGCCACCCCGAACGAGGTGATCACCCAGGTGCCCTGCGAGTTGGACGCCCCGAGGTTACCGGCGATGGTCGGGATCGCCACGTTAGCGATGGTGGAGTCGAGTACCTGCATGAACGTCGCCAGCGACAGGGCGATGGTCATCAGAACTAACGGCGCACCTTCAAGCGGCTTTTGTGCCATAACAGCCTCCCGCGAGGTTATTGCGCGTTGGCACGGACAATGTCAGCGATCAGCTGGTTAACCGGCGCAAGGTCGATTGCCAGCGCGTTACTTTCATACGCGGCCTGGGTGCGGACATTGCTGGCCAGCGCGGCGCCATCTTTGTTCTGGGTATCTACTTTCACCAGCGTGGAGAGACCGATACGCAGCGGATGTTGCGCCACTTGCTGCGGATCGAGTTCGATACGCACCGGCAGGCGCTGTACCACTTTGATCCAGTTACCGGTGGCGTTCTGCGCTGGCAGCAGCGAGAAGGCGCTACCGGTGCCCATATCCAGACCAACCACTTTGCCGTGATACTCCACATCATCGCCGTAGATATCACTGATTACCGTGGCGGGCTGACCGATGCGCACGCCTGCCAGCTGCGTCTCTTTAAAGTTGGCGTCAACCCACAGGTTGGTGGCCGGCACCACCGCCAGCAGCGGTGTGCTGGTGGAGATCTGTGAACCGACCTGCACGCTACGACGCGAGACATAGCCGTCCATCGGACTGCGGATGTCGGTGCGCTGCAGCGCCAGCCAGGCATCGCGCAGCTCAGCGGCGCTCTGTTTTACCGCCGGCTGGTTTTCGAGGTCGGTATTCAGGATCATCGCCTGGTTCGCGTTGTACTGCTGAATCGCCACGTCCAGCTGGGCTTTCGCCGTGGCCACGGCATCACGCGCGTGCTGCAGCTCTTCGCGACCAATCAGATTGGCGGCACCGAGCGGCTCACGACGTTTCAGGTCGGATTCGGCCTGATCCAGCGCGGTCTGTTGCAGCTTGATGGTGGCCTGATACTGTTTGCCGTTGATCATCAGCTGGTGCGTCTGGCGCACGCTGGTGGCCAGCGCGGTCTGCGCTTTCTCGAATGCCTGCTGCGCATCGGTTTTATCCAGCGACACCAGAATGTCGCCTTTTTTCACCCGATCTGTATCCTCGAACCACACTTTATTCACGCTGCCGGAAACCTGGGCCATCACCTGCACCTGGTTGCCTGCCACGTAGGCGTCATCGGTTTCCTGGAAGTGGCGCAGCACCAGATACCAGTAAGCCAGATAACCCACACCAATCACGATAAACACGATAGCCAGCAGGATCAGCGCACCTTTGCGCTTCTTCTTTTTGTTCGCTGGCTGTTGCGGGCTTTGAGCTTCCGCTGTCGCACTCATGTCGTTCTCCACGTTTGCCATTTAGTCGGGATGTGTTGATCCATCAACACGGTCGCCCGAGTCGAAAAAGCCAGCGTTTGCAACGCTGGCCGGATAAAAGGGGATTAAAATAGCGATTTCGGGGGGTGATTGTGTCGCAGTTCTTGCTATTAACGCGACAGGGAAGCGATAACCTGATCTTCGTCCATTTTATCGAGACGGTTAAGCAACTTACGCGTGATGGCTTCCAGTTGCTCCTGCTCGGTATCGGTCAGCGAAGACCACAGATACTGCAGGCTCTGATGCTGTGGTGGCAGCAGCTGACGTAAGAATTCGTTACCTTTTTCCGTCAGGTGCAGGTGCAGGCAACGGCGATCGTTGTCGCTCTCACGACGCTCGATCCAGCCGCGCTTTTCCAGTTCATCAGCGATGCGCGTCGCGTTGGTGCGGGAAGAACCCAGCGCCGAGCTCAGCTCAGAAGGCTGAATGCTCTGGTTTTCCTGCGCGTCCAGCGTAATCAGCGCCATGAATAAAGTTTCGTTAATTCCCTGCGCCTTCAACATTTTGTTGCGATTATCCAGCAGCTTACCCTGCATGTGCATGCACAGACGGGTCAGGATGATCTCCTGCAGCGGAAAATCTTTGTGGCGATTAGCACGGATGTTTAGCATCTGCTCAATGGGAGTAAACGAGCTTTCCATTAAAAACCTCTTAGTTGCAACAAATATAATAATGAGGGTGACAGATTAAGCGTAGTCATATTTTCCGCCTGTGATTGTTTGCACCGTCACACTGTCAGCACCTGGCGTTCCAGGTCGGTCCATAACCCTGGGCTCTGCGCCCTGACCAGCCGCTTTGCAGACAAAGCCGCCATCGTCATCAATTCGCTAAGCGAAACCTTCAGTGGATTGAATAATTTCGCGAGTAAAAATAACTTAGGTGAATAACTGTGTGGCTAACCATAACAAAGCCAATCATTAATGAACAGTATCGCTCACCACTTTGCATTGATCTTTACGTTTTCTAAACACTTTTCCCGGCCGGCTTTGCTGGAGTAAATCAATGGGTTAATCGACAAGGCACCGGTTAGTCCGGGTAACGCGCCAGCATCAGCGGCGTGATGAATTCCGTTCGTCGTCTGCCGTATAACCGGCACGTGGCAGGGTGAATGCCATCGATAACGCAGACTCATCCTGGCGCGACAGACCCGATGCAGGCGGCGGAAAGGAGACATAGCTGGTGGGAAAAGCGGGTAAATAATCATATGTGGGTAATAGTAACCCAAAAAATTATTTCAATGTTGTGTTAATTAACAGGACGTACCAGTGCGCTATAGCGCACGCTTCGCTTACTGACGGGGCGGGAGGGCGGAAAATGGCGGCACCACGTGGCTGAGACGAGGTGCCGCGTGGGTTTATTTCGCCGCCGCCATGGCGTCGCTGACCCATTTATCAAATTCCGCCTGATGAGCTTTGATCCAGCCGTCAACGTGGCCGTTGATGTCCGCTTCTGAGGCGTGACCGGCATGCATCGCGGCGTTCTCGGCATTGATGTCGCCGATCGGCAGCTTCATTTCAGCAAACAGTTTTGCCGCCGCCGGATTTTTCTCCGCCCAGGCTTTGTTGGCCACGATATGCATGGTGTTCACCGGGAAGCCATAGTTGGCGCCGTTGGCCAGTCTGGTATCCACTTTGCTCTGCGCGCCTGGCAGTGAGGAGAACGGCACCTGCAGCCACACCACATCTTTACCCGGCTTCAGCACGTCGCTGACCCAGTATGGCGTCCAGGTGTAATAGAGAATCGGTTTACCCTGTTTGAAGCGCGTAATGGTGTCGGCAATCATCGCCGAGTAGTTACCCTGGTTGTGTACCACGGTATCGCTCAGTTTGTAGGCCTCGATCTGATGGTTAATCACCGCTTCACAGCCCCAGCCTGGCGTACAGCCGGTCAGGTCTGCTTTGCCATCGCCATTGGTATCAAACAGTTTGGCCAGCTTTGGATCTTTCAGCTGCTCAATGTTGGTGATGTGATACTGATCGGCGGTTTTCTTGTCGATCAGGTAACCCTGCGCGGCACCGCTGACGTAGGTGCCCTGGCGATAAAATTTATTATCACCGCCGGCGGCTTTGTACATGTCGTCATGCAGCGGTTGCCAGTTGGTAGCGATAAACGTGGCATCACCGCCGGCAATGGTGGTGTAAGCCACGTTGTAATCCACTTCACTCGGCTTCTCAACGGTGTAGCCCAGCTTCTCCAGCGCGCGGCTCACCAGCAGCGTCTGGAAGGTCTCTTCGGAAATGGTGCTCTGAGCCGGTTTAACGGTAATGCCTTTGCCCGGAAGGTCGGCGGCGGACACGTGCGTCGCGGCAACCGTGGTCAGGACGGCGGCGAATAGAGCTGTCTTGCGCATAGTCATTCCTTATTTTACGTGTGACGTCGGAGACGGGCGACCGCAGCGGGCCGCCCAAAGAAATCAGGCTTTTTTACTGAATGGACGCAGCAACAAACCCAGCGGCCCGCTGCTGTACCAGTGGCGGCTGCCACGGCTGCGGCTGTCGCGACCTACCGACTGCGTCAGGCGGTCGAGAATGATGGCGAGGATCACGATACCGACGCCGCCCACGCTGGCGAGCCCCATATCGAGACGGCCAATACCGCGCAGCACCATCTGGCCCAGACCGCCAACGGCAATCATCGAGGCGATGACCACCATCGACAGCGCCAGCATCAGCGTCTGATTGACGCCAGCCATAATGGTCGGCATCGCCAGCGGCAGCTGGACCTTGAACAGCATCTGGCGCGGGCTGGCACCGAAAGATTCACTGGCTTCGATCAGGTCAGCCGGCACCTGCTTAATACCGAGTATGGTGAGACGCACCACCGGCGGCAGGGCAAAGATAATCGTCACCACCACGCCCGGCACGTTGCCGATACCAAACAGCATGACGATGGGCACCAGATAGACGAACGCCGGCGTGGTTTGCATCGCATCCAGCAGGGGCCGCACGATGCGCGCCGCGCGCTCACTGCGCGCCAGCCAGATGCCAAGCGGCAGGCCAATCAGTACGCAGAACAGCAGGGCGGTGAGCACCAGCGCCAGCGTCACCATCGCCTGGGACCAGGCACCGATCATGCCAATCAGCACCAGCGATATCAGCGTGGCGAGGCCCATCGCCGGGCTGGCAATCTGCCAGGCAATCAGCGCAAACACGACGATCGCCACTGGCGCAGGCAGACCCATCAGCAGTTGCTGGAAGGCGCTGAGGATATAATCCACCGGCACGCGAATGCCCTGAAACAGCGGGCGGAAGTGGGTAACTACCCAGTCGATGCCTTCGGTGACCCAGCGATCCAGCGGAATCAGCGTGGTGTGGAACGGATCCAGCAGGCTGAAGTGCTCCGGCGCTGCGGCCGGTGCGCTGCTCAGCCAGTCGCTGCTGCTGGCGGCGCTGCTGACGGCATCGTGTCCACCACTGCTGGCGGCATCCGATGTACTGCCGGCGGCGTTGCCCCAGGCATCGGCGGCGCTGGCGCTGCTGTCAGCCGGTGTGCTGCTACCTGTCGCGGACCACGGATCGCTGCTGGCTGCGGCGGCGTTGCTGGTGGCGGGTGGTGCGCTGGTCTGGCTGGC
>NZ_SDFT01000183.1:0-14298 GCF_004916815.1 Pantoea sp. R102 | reverse complement strand
GATCAGCACCGGGGCAATTCTAATCCACTTTTTTTGCAAAAGGTAAGGTCTTTTTCCATTAATCTGTCACGGTACTGAAAGTGGGGCAAAAATGAGCGATTTCAGCTGTTTAACCCAGCGGAATTATTGCTAATTATTAATTGATTAATGCTTATTAATGATATGAAAATGTTATTCGTGGCGCGCGAACTTAACAAACATGGCGATATGCGCCGGCTAAGGCAAAATCCCGTTTTCAGTCGCGGGGCGAAGTCGCTACAATAAACAAACACGAAGTGAAGGATTAAGGAAGGCAAAAATGAGTACTGTTGAAAAAATTCAGCGCCAGATCGCAGAAAACCCGATCCTGCTGTACATGAAAGGTTCGCCGAAACTGCCAAGCTGCGGTTTCTCTGCGCAGGCGGTACAGGCGCTGTCTGCCTGTGGTGAGCGCTTTGCGTACGTAGACATTCTGCAAAATCCGGATATCCGCGCTGAGTTACCGAAATACGCCAACTGGCCAACTTTCCCGCAGCTGTGGGTGGATGGCGAGCTGGTCGGCGGCTGTGACATCATCGTTGAGATGTTCCAGCGCGGCGAACTGCAACCGCTGATCAAAGAGACCGCTGAGAAGCACAAAGAAGCAGAATAAGAAAAAGGCCGACAGCAGTGTCGGCCTTTTTTTTGGCTGCGGTCTGACGGGCCTCAGGCTGAGGCATCGTCTTCGGCCGGCTCTTCACTCACCGCCAGCGGCCAGCCGCCGAGGCGTTTCCAGCGATTCACCAGTTCGCAAAATAGCGTGGCGGTCTGTTCGGTATCGTACAGCGCCGAGTGCGCCTGAGTGCTGTCAAAATCTATTCCCGCCGCTTTACAGGCCTTCGCCAGTACCGTTTGTCCCAGCACCAGCCCGCTCAGCGCGGCGGTGTCAAAGGTGGCGAACGGGTGGAACGGGTTACGCTTCATGCCGGTGCGCTCTGCCGCCGCCATCAGAAAATTATGATCAAAGGTGGCATTGTGCGCCACGATAATCGCCCGGTTACAGCCGCTGTCTTTGGTGCCTTTGCGCACCATTTTGAATATGGCGTGCAGCGCCTCATATTCACTCACCGCGCCGCGCAGCGGATTGCTGGGGTCGATGCCGGTAAACGCCAGCGCTTCGGGATTGAGAATCGCCCCTTCGAACGGCTCCACGTGGAAATGCAGGGTTTCATCGCGGTGCAACCAGCCATCCTCATCCATTTTTAACGTGGTGGCGGCGATTTCCAGCAGCGCATCGGTTTGCGCATTGAAACCGGCGGTTTCAACGTCAATCACCACAGGATAAAAACCACGGAAGCGTTGATGGAGAGCGTTTAAGGCGTTCGATTCAGACATCAGGATCTCATTGCAGGAAATGGGGCAGCGCGCATTATGGCAAAAATCGGCGCAGGGTGCAGCAGGAGAGGGAAGTCAGCCCGCAAATTAGCAGGCTGACTAACGGCATTAGTTGCCGAGGCCGTGACCGGCGTGTTTGTTTTCGATCAGCTCGATTTTGTAGCCGTCCGGATCTTCCACGAAAGCGATGATGGTGCTGCCGCCTTTGACCGGGCCGGCTTCACGCGTGACGTTACCGCCCGCCTGACGGATGCGGTCGCAGGTCGCCGCGACATCATCCACGCCCAGCGCGATGTGGCCGTAGGCATTGCCGAGGTCGTATTTATCCACGCCCCAGTTGTAGGTCAGCTCAATGACCGCACCTTCGCTCTCTTCGGTGTAACCCACGAAAGCCAGGGTGTATTTGTATTCGGTGTTTTCGCTCTGACGCAGCACGCGCATGCCCAGCACGCGGGTGTAAAAATCGATGGAGCGCTGCAGATCGCCAACGCGTAACATAGTGTGAAGTAAACGCATAACATCCTCTTTTCTAAAGTCATCAGGGAACCCGCTTAGTATAGCGAGGGAATGCCCTGAAGAAAGCACGCGGCCGCACATCCGCTGCGGCCACGTTTGACTTACAGTGTCGGGTAGTCGGTGTAACCTTCCGCGCCGCCGCCGTAGAAGCTCTCCGGACGCTGCGGGTTAAGCGGTGCATCCTGCTGCAGGCGCGTCACCAGATCCGGGTTGGCGATGAAGTCACGGCCAAAGGCCACCGCGTCAATCAGGCCACGCGCAATCAGATCGTCCGCTTTTTCCACGGTATAGGCACCGGCACCGATAATCACGCCCGGGAAGGCGGCACGCACTTTCTGACGGAACTCATCGGTGTAAGGCTTACCGCCCGCCCAGTCAGGCTCAGACAGGTGCAGATAGGCGAGGCCGCGCTTGCCCAGTTCGCTGATGTACCACAGTGCCGCTTCTTCTTCATCCGGACCGTTTTCCAGATTCTGGAAGGCGCCGATTGGCGAGATGCGGATACCGATGCGATCGGCTGACCAGTTAGCAATCGCCGCATCGACCACTTCCAGCGCGAAACGGCCGCGCTTCTCAATCGAACCGCCGTATTCATCGGTACGCTGGTTAGAACCCGGTGCGAGGAACTGATGCATCAGATAGCCGTGCGCAGAGTGCAGTTCCAGCAGATCAAAATCGGCGTCGCGCGCATTGGCTGCCGCCTGGCCGAAGTCTTTAACGATCTGCTGAATTTCTGCCACGCTCAGTTCACGCGGCATGGAGGTATCTTCGCGATACACGCTGCCGTCGGCGGCGCGCAGCGAGGTGCGGGTGCCAGCGGCGAGCGCGGACGGTGCGACCGGCGCTTTGCCATCCGGCTGCACGCTGTTATGCGAGATGCGGCCGGTGTGCCACAGCTGAACGGCGCTGTGACCGTGCGCGGCGTGAATGCCTTCGTTAATCATTTTCCACGCAGCAATCTGCTCCGCGGTGTGTAAACCCGGCGCACCGGCGTAGCCTTTCGCCTGGAACGAAACCTGGGTGGCTTCGGTAATGATCAGACCCGCGCTGGCGCGCTGCTGATAATACTCCGCCATCAGCGGGGTAGGAATATCGCCCGGTTCAATGCTGCGCAGACGCGTCAGCGGCGCCATAAATACACGGTTAGGTACGGTAATCGCGCCCACTTTCAGCGGGGTGAACAGCTGTTTACTCGCCATGATGACTCCTGTAATAGACCGGTCGTCTAGAAATTGCCGTTTTTAAAAATCAGCGGTGATTAAGCCACTGTTCGATGGTGTCGAGCGCCATGCTAATCGGCCCGGGCTCACGTGAAATCTTGCTCTGCAGGCTGGCACCCAGCCACAGCAGATAACAGCGTTGCGCCAGCTGCTGCGGGCTTTGCCCATAGGGCAGCGGCTGTTCGGCTGCGACCTCCGTCAGACAGCGTGCGTAAGCCGCCGTGATGGCCGTAGCACCGCGCTGCAGCGCATCGCGCATCGGCTCTGACAGATCGCACACTTCGCCGGAAAGCTTAACGCCCAGACAGCCGACGATGTGACCCTGCTCAATAAACAGCCGTTCCGCGTAGCGAAAATGCTGCAATAAGCGTTCGCGTGCAGTAACGCCGGGCTGGGTCAGCTGCTGTTCAACCTGCTGCTGATAGTTGACGAAATAGCGCTCCAGCAGCGCCACACCGAACGCTTCTTTCGAGCGGAAGTAGTGGTAAAACGAGCCTTTCGGCACTTCCGCCAGCGCCAGCATTTCGCTCAATCCCATGCCGGTGAAACCGCGCTGCAGGCAGACCTGCTCGCCGGTGGCGAGCAGATGTTCACGGGTTTCGTTGCGTTGCACTGTCTTGTTCATGGCAGGCAGAGTATTAGACCAGTCGGTCTAATGCAATCCTCAGGCGCGATTCTGGCACGATTTGATCATATCCAGCTGCGGCTGATACTGCTGCGTCTGGATGTTGAACAGGGCGAGCACCGTGTGGAACAGATTATCCTGTGACACCGCTGTCTCTGCCGCCTGCTGGCGCAGACAGGCCTGATCAATGTGATACGCCGCGGCGTAGCCCGGCGACATCCACAGCAGCAGCGGGATGTGCGTCTGCTGCGACGGCGCAAACAGGTACGGCGCACCGTGCAGATACATGCCGTGTTCGCCCAGCGATTCGCCATGGTCGGACAGGTACACCAACGCCACGTTAAAGCGATCGCTCAGACCCTTCAGCTTATCGATGGTGCGACTCAGCATATCGTCGGTGTACAGCAGCGAGTTATCGTAGGTGTTGACCAGCGCCTGGTGGTCGCAATCCTGAATCTGATTGCTGTCGCAGGTCGGCGTAAAGCGCTGGAACGCGGCCGGATAGCGCTTAAAGTAAGCCGGACCGTGGCTGCCCATCTGGTGCAATACGATGATGCCGTCATTGTGCAGGCTGTCGACATAGTTATCAAAACGATGCAGCAGGACGTCATCGAGGCAGAAGCCATCGTGGCAGTATTGTGGCAGCTGCCACTGCGTCATATCGGTATGCGGCACGCGGTCGCAGGCACCTTTGCAGCCGCCGTCGTTTTCGCGCCAAAGCACACTGACTCCGGCATGGGCCAGCACATCCAGCACGCCTTCCTGATGATGGGCGAGGTTCGCGTCATAGTGCTCGCGTGGCATATTCGAGAACATGCACGGCACCGAAATGGCGGTTTCTGTGCCGCAGGAGCTGGCGTTGGGATAATAAATCACCTGCTGCTTTTTCAGCTGTGGGTTGGTGTCGCGCGCATAGCCGCCGAGGGAGAAGTTCTCCGCGCGCGCAGTTTCGCCCACCACCAGCACCACCAGCGTCTTCTTCGACCCGGCGGTGATTAGCGGTCCTTTCTTCGCATCTTCGCCAATCTTCACCAGCGCCTGGCTGCCCTGCAGATAGCGCTGATCGACATAATGGCCGGTGCCGCTGACAATATTGGCTGGGGTGATCATCTTCACCAGGCCTTTGTTATTGCGGATCAGCGAAGCGTAGTCTTTGTAGAACAGCACAGCCATCAGCAGAATCACCAGTACGGCACCGAGCGCACTGGCGAGGCGCTGCAGCAGGTTCCACCACCAGCGCTGGCGATTGCTGATACGGACGCTGCACACCAGCGCCACCGGAAGAATGCCCATCAGCAGCATCCAGATGACATAGTTGCGGCTCATCAGCGCGCCGGTTTCCTGCGCATTTGACTCAAACACGTTTTCAATCATGTTGGTGTCGATGACCGTACCAAAGCTGTGCATAAAGTAGTTGGCGGCGGCGCTGGCGAGAATCAGCACAATCAGCAGCGGTTTGCGTATCCACGGCCAGGCCAGTAGCGAGAAGAGCAGATAAAACGCCGCGACCAGCACCACCGGCATGCTGGCGG
Source organism: Pantoea sp. R102 (assembly GCF_004916815.1). NCBI lineage: Bacteria > Pseudomonadati > Pseudomonadota > Gammaproteobacteria > Enterobacterales > Erwiniaceae > Pantoea > Pantoea sp. R102. Next base: position 9,052 of record NZ_SDFT01000183.1, on the reverse strand, counting down.
CGAACAGGTAATCATGCACGCGGGTGTAGGGAATAATTTCCCACGCGCGCAGTAAAAACAGGGCATTGAGGACAAAGGCAAAGAACAACGCGGCCAGTAAATTAAAACTGTTGTCGTGACACTGTAACTTAGAGGTCAGTTTCATGGAGACTCATCGGAATAACAGAATATGACAATCGTATGAATTGAAGATGAGGAAAACCTTAACCGCGTCTCCTTACCTGATTGATTCCCTGACTATCGCCACGGTCACGGAAGCTGGCGTGGTTGTCGCCGTGTACAGTACCAGTAATAACGGTTTATGCCTTGCACTATGTCACTAAGCTGTTATCAATAAGAGTGGATAGGTTCATTGCGGAGGTGATGTGGCTGAGCAATTAGAGTTTTTTCCGGTTCCGAGCCCCTGTCGCGGTATCTGCCAGAGCGATGCGCGCGGCTATTGCCGTGGCTGTCTGCGCAGCCGGGAGGAGCGCTTCAACTGGATGAAATTCAGCGATGCGCAAAAACGCGAGGTGCTGCGCCTGTGTCGTCAGCGCCTGTTGCGCCTGCAGCGTCAGCAAAAAGTTGATGAAAATCCTGATCCACAGCAACCGGAGCTGTTTTAAGAAAACGTGGCGTACGCATTTGGTTATACTCGCGCTTTCGCTATTGCGCAGAAGGGAGTTTAACCATGTTACAACCGCAACCTATTGCCCCGCAGGGACCCGCTTTTTCGCCGCTGATCGCCGGTTACTGGCGGCTGATGGAGTGGGGCATGACGCCACAGCAGCTGGTGCAGTTTATTGAGCATCATCTGTCATTGGGCATCACCACCGTTGACCACGCCGACATCTATGGCGACTATCGCTGTGAAGCCGCGTTCGGCGAAGCGCTGCGCCTGGCACCGCAGCTGCGCCAGCAGTTGCAAATCGTCACCAAGTGCGGCATTGCCACCCGCGCGAAACCCGAGCATAAAATCGGTCACTACATCACCGAAGCCAGCCACATCCTGCACAGTGCGGAAAATTCCCTGCGCCACTTTGCCACCGATTATCTCGATCTGCTGTTGATTCACCGTCCGGATCCGTTAATGGATGCGGATGAAATCGCTGAAGCCTTCCTGCAGCTGCACCAGAGTGGCAAGGTGCGTTATTTTGGCGTCTCCAACTTTACCGCTGCGCAGTTCACGCTGCTGCAATCCCGCCTGCCGTTTAGCCTGGTTACCAACCAGCTGGAAATCTCACCGCTGGAGCAGTCAGCGCTGCTCGACGGCACGCTCGACCAGTGCCAGCAGACGCGTATGCGCCCGATGGCGTGGTCGTGCCTCGGTGGCGGCCGCCTGTTTAACGATCCGCACTACCAGCCGCTGCGCGATGAGCTGGAACAGGTGCGTCAGGAGATCGGTGCCAGCAATATCGAGCAGGTGGTGTATGCCTGGGTAATGAAGCTGCCCAGTCGTCCGCTGCCGATTATCGGTTCCGGTAAAACCGCGCGCGTCAGCGACGCAGTGAAAGCCTGTGAACTGACGCTGGATCGTCAGCAGTGGTTCCGTATTCGCAAGGCGGCACTCGGCTACGATGTGCCCTGAAGCGTAAATCTGCGTCAAACTACGGCAGCCTGGGCAAAAGCGGTCCAGGCTTAGAGGGAATCTGAACCGTAAGGAGACGTTATGAAAAAAACCATTATGGCCGTGCTGACGCTGGCGTGTGCTGCCGGTGCACACGCGGCGTCAGAAGACGTGACGCTGCATCAGGTGACGGCGCAGGGTATCGGTGAGTCGATCGGTAAGGTGACCATCAGCGAAACCCCGTATGGTCTGCAGTTCGCGCCGGCGCTGAGCGGGCTGAAACCTGGCATTCATGGCTTCCACGTCCATGCCAAAGGCAGCTGTGAGCCCGGCGAATCCGCCGGCAAAACCGTGGCGGCCGGCGCGGCGGGCGGTCACCTCGATCCGCACAACAGTGGCAAGCACCTCGGTCCGTACGCTGACGGTCACCCCGGCGATTTGCCCGCGCTGTATGTCACCGACGACGGCAAAGCCAGCTATACCGTGGTGGCGCCCCGCCTGAAATCGCTGAGCGAGATCAAAGGCAAAGCGTTGATGGTGCACGTCGGCGGCGATAACCATGCTGACCATCCGCAACCGCTTGGCGGTGGCGGGGCACGTCTGGCCTGCGGCGTGATCTGACTACCGGGCGGCGACGGGCCTGACCCGCCGCCGCCGCGCAGAAAAATTCTGACCCATTTTCCTGCTACTCAGCAGCAACATTCCATCCTATGATGTTGATTCAGGAACGGAACCGCTCAGGGGCAGGCATGAAAACGCGTGGGATTTTGCTGTTGTGTTTAGCGCTGGTGGGCTGCGATCGCCCGAATGATACCCAGCTGCGACTGGAGGCCAGCCGTCAGCTGCAGCGAGATATAGATACCAATCCGCTGCGCGCCAGTTGTGAAAATATTGCCCGCGGCCGCGAATGGCTGACGCAGCATACCCTGCAGCGGCTGCAAGCCAAAGGCTGTCAGAACGTCCTGCGCAGCGCCACCGAAACCAATTTCATCCATACCGAAATCCGCCGTCACAGCATCACCGTGGTGTGTGGCGGCATTCAGGGCACCAGTTTTACCGGCAGCACGCTGGCACGGCGCTTTATCTACTCGTCGGACGAGAAAGCGCTGGTGATCGAACCGATGTCTGAGCAGGATAAAACCCGCTTTGAAGGGCAGAAGACCCTGCAGCAGCTGCACGATGACTTTGATCGGCAGTTTACCCAGTACTGTGAATGATCAATCCGGCACCGCCTGACGCAGCTGCGCCAGCGAACAGCGCAGGCGCCACAAAATACCCGCCAGGGTGTTCGCGTCGCTCTCCGGCTGCCCCTGAAGCTGATCAATGGCATGCTGCAGCGTATCCAGCGCGGTCTGCAGCGAGTCGTGACGCACACCGCGCAAACTCATAATGCGCTGCAAGTCCTGCAGACTGCTGTCGCGCAGCTGCGCCAGCGCCGGTGAGCGGGGTTGCCAGGCGCGCAGCTGCCAGACAATGTGCGAACAGTTCAGCAGCACCACGCCCCAGCGCAGCAGCCACAGGCGCGCCTGCTCATCACGGCTGTGGCTCAGCTGGCTGATGTGATGATAAATCTGCGATTCAAACCGGCTTTCACTCAGGCGCGGCTGGCGACGTAGCTGATCGAGAAAAGCGTGGCGCAGCGACCGGATATGGCGTCGGCTGCGGCGCGCATCAGAACCCGGCTGTAACACCTGAAACGCCAGCCACGCCAGCAGGACGCCACACACTTTTGCCAGGTTATCGTTAAGGAAGCTCTGGAAATCCCAGTCTGGCGGATTACTTACCGCGATAAACGATCCCATAAACACAATAAACTGGCCCCACAGCGCGGCGCGTTGCTTCTGTTGCAGCTTAAACAGTTGCAGCGTCAGCAGCAGCGGGAACAGCAGCAGCAAAAACTGCCACAGCGCGCTGATTTGCACCATCAGACCAAACTGCAGCACAAAACTGAACAGCGACAGCCACAGCAGCGTCTTCAGCAGCAGCGACACGCTGCCGCCGGGCGAAGGCGATGACGAGTAGAGCACGCAGGCAATAGCGGTAAGCGTCAGCGCGGCGGCGCCAGCGTCCCACTGGGTCCCGATCCAGAACGCGCAGCCCAGCATGATCACGCTAAAGGTGCGCAGCGCACTCCAGCCAGCTTCGGCACTGTCGCTGGCACGTGCCAGTGCCGGCGCGTACGGTGGCTGGAAACGGGTGTCAGCGTCGGCGCGCTCGATCAGGCGAATCCAGCGCTCCACATTCAGCCACACCCAGCAGAAGTAGCGCAGCCGCTGGACAAAAGCACGCTGGCGGAAATCACCGTGCACGTCCGGTGTGATGCTGCGCAGAATCTGCGCCAGCCGGTATTTATCACACTGCGGCTGCGCCAGTTCGTGCAGCAGCTGTTGCATTGCGCTGTACAGCGCCTGCGGCGCGTCGGGCCAGTTAAGCAGCATGCGCCGCAGGCTGGAGAGCACGCTGGTCAGGCGCAGCTGCTGATGCAACACGTAGTTAAGCACGTTATTTTGCCGGCGGAAGCGATAGTGGCTCCAGAAGGCCTGAATGCGCAGCAAATTCATGGTAAGGATCTGGCTGATCACCGTTTCGTGGGCGGTGCGCACATTTTCTGTGCTGCTCTGCTGCAACAGCAGCACCGCGTGGTCAAGCAGGCGGGTGTGCATCTGGCGCAGCGATAGCATCAGTGCGCTGCCGTCCGAGGTGCTGGGCAGGATCATCATCATCAGCCCGGCGCAGAGAATCCCGACGATCACTTCGCACACGCGCGCCTGGGTGATGTCCCACAGCTGGCTAACGTCGCTAACGTTAACGCTGCTGAAGGCGATAATCGCGGCGGTGTAACCGGCCAGTGAAAAGGCGTAGGCCACATTGTTTTGAAAATGGCTGGCGACCCAGGTGCAGAGCGCCAGCCAGCCGGCCATGAAAAAGGCAAACAGCCACGGTTCGTTGAGCGTATGGCCGGCAATCAGCAGCGCGGCGCTGGCACCGAGCAGGCTGCCGACGATGCGGCCCAGGCTTTTGCTGATGGCGCCGCCGACGGTGGGAAAACTCACCACCGCGGCGGACGTCATGGCCCAGTAAGGCTGATCCAGCTGCAGCGCATACGCCAGGGTGAGCGCAAGACACATCGCGATTGCGTTACGTAACGCATAGCGCCACTCGCCGCCGGTTGCCTTTATCCACGGCAGATTGTGCCAGGCCAGCCACTGCAGATTCATACCGGCCTCAGTGCGCGACAGAGATGGTGCAGGTGGTACCGGCCACCAGCGGCACATTATCCGGTACCGCGTTTAGCCGGATACGCACCGGGACGCGCTGCGCCAGCCTGACCCAGGGCACGTTGGGTTTGATATCGGGCACCAGACCGCCGTCGCTGGCGATGCTTTGATCGTAAATGGCCCGCCCGATGCTCTCCACCTGGCCCTGCAGTCGTGCGCCGTTACTATACAGCACGATTTGCGCCGCCGCGCCGGGCCGGATATGACGCAGTTTGGTCTCTTCGAAATAGCCCATCACATAGTAAGAGTGGCTGTCGATCAGCGCGAACAGTGGCGTACCGGCCGTCGCGTAATTGCCGGCACGCAGCGTCAGGTTACTGACCCAGCCGTCGGTCGGTGCCGTCACTGTGGTTTGCTGCAGGTTCCAGCGCGCCTGATCGAGCATCGCCTGTGCGGCTTTCGCTGTGGCGGCCGCCGCATTCGCGTTGAGGCGCGCCGCGTCCATATCCTCAGCGGAGATCACGTTACGCGGCAGGCTGGCACGGCGATCCGCCTCATGCTGCGCTTTGGCGAGGTCGGCCTGCGCCTTCGCCAGCTGGGCCTGCGCATTGTCCAGCGCAATCTGCCACGGCACCGGATCCAGCGTCAGCAGCACCTCGCCTTTATGCACGAACTGATTGTCGCGCACGGCCAGCGTGCTGATGCGGCCGGAAACCTCGGGCGTCACGTCCACCAGTTCAGCGCGCACTTTGCCATCGCGCGTCCACGGGGCCTGCATGTAGTAGTTCCACATCCACCAGCCTGCGAGCAGCGCCAGGGTAAACACCACAAGGGTAGAAAAGTACTTAAAGGGGTTGAATTTCATGGTGATTTATCCGAGGCTCAGTATCCACAGTGCGCCGCTCACGCACAGAACAAACAGTGAGAGATCCATTAAGGTGGGGTGCCAGACATCGCCGGAGTAGATCCAGCCGCGCAGCAGCGGATGAATCAGCAGCCAGAAAAAGAAGCCCAGCAGCACCGCTTTGAACAGCGGCGGGAAGAACAGTGAGGCACCAAACACCAGATCGGTCAGCGGCGCCGTCGCGGTGAGCGCGAAGATTGACACGTGGCATCATCCTTTTTACCCGGGCACGGTTAAATCAAGTGTAGACAGCGGGCGTGCCGTCTGGCCCGGGATTTGTAATTTGTCCTGTAAACTCGCAGAATAGTGTAAAATCTGGCTTGATAGCTAGCAAGCTAATTATAAGGAGATGAAATGGATACGCCGCTTGGAACAGATCTGTCTCGCCTGGTGCGCATCTGGCGCGCGTTGATCGACCAGCGTCTGAAGCCGCTTGAGTTGACACAAACCCACTGGGTGACGTTGCACAATATTCATCAACTCCCGCCAGAGCAGTCGCAGATTCAGCTGGCGAAAGCCATCGGTATTGAGCAGCCGTCGCTGGTGCGTACGCTGGATCAGCTGGAAGAGAAGGGGCTCATCACCCGCGCCACCTGCGCTAACGATCGCCGCGCCAAGCGCATCAAGCTGACCCGTCAGGCTGAGCCGATCATTGAGCAGGTCGAAAACGTGATCGACGCGACGCGTGACGACATCCTCTCCGGCATCAGTCTCGAAGAGATCAATCAGATGGTGACGCTGATTGCCCGGCTGGAAAAAAACATTCTCGAGTTGCAGAACCGCGAGAAATAAAAAAACCGACGCACTGGCGTCGGTTTTTTTTATCTGTGCGCTTAGCGCGGAGAGACGGTGACCTGGCTGCCGTTGGAGGCCATCACCACGCGCTGGCCGACTGAGTAACGGCTGGCGGACTGCTTCTGCACCACCATAATGGTATTGCCGTCATCCTTACGGATCTCCAGCTCTACGCCGTCAGATTTGTTGAGCGCACCCTGCACGCCCTGACCGGCTACGCCGCCCAGTACCGCACCGCCGGCCGTTGCCAGACTGCGCCCCGCGCCGCCGCCAATGGTGTTACCGAGGAAACCACCCAGCACCGCACCGCCAATGGCACCGATCACATTACTGTCATCGCCGCCCTGAATTTTTACCGGACGCACGGATACCAGCGTACCGTATGAGACGCTTTGAACCTGCTTGGCTTCGCTGGCGCTGTAAACATCGCCGGAAAGGGTATCGTTATTAACACAGCCAGCCAGCGTGATACCCGCCAGGGCTACGGCTACGAAACGCTTAATCATGAGAAAGCTCCTTAATGCAAAAAAACGCCATATTCTCGTCCTGTACTGCAACAGTATAAGTCAGAAAATGGTCAATTGACGCGATGTCCGAACAATATGCGGCTGGGCCGAAGCATAGACCACCGCCCATCAACAAAAATTCAATTGCCGGATGAAAATAGTTTGCTGCCGGAATGCGTGTCGCAGCGCAGTTGAAAAGCGGAAATTTATCATAGAATTAGCCCCGGTAATTTGCCAGGCTAAACACAGATGCATTGCAGGCCCGCAAACGGGTAAGGAAGCGCTATGAAATCAGGACGCTATATCGGCGTGATGTCCGGCACCAGCCTGGACGGCGTAGACGTCGTGCTGGCCGCGATCGACCAGCATATGGTGGCGCAACAGGCCAGCTACTGCCATCCCATCCCGCTGGCGCTGCGTCAGCAGGTGCTGGAAATTTGTCAGGGACAGACGCTGACGCTGTCGCAGCTCGGTCAGCTTGATACCCGGCTCGGCCAGCTGTTTGCGGAAGCCGTACTGACGCTGATGCAGCAGCAGGCGCTGGAGGCCAGCGATATCATGGCAATTGGCTGCCACGGCCAGACGGTGTGGCACGAACCGCAGTCGGCGGCACCGAATACGCTGCAAATTGGCGACAATAACCAGATTGCTGCTGCGACCGGCGTCACGGTGGTGGGCGATTTTCGCCGCCGTGACATGGCGCTGGGCGGCCAGGGCGCACCGCTGGTACCGGCTTTTCACCAGGCGTTGCTGATGGACAGCGTTGAACGGCGCATGGTGCTGAATATTGGCGGCATCGCCAATCTGTCGCTGCTGATCCCCGGTCAGCCGGTGCGCGGCTTTGATACCGGGCCAGGCAATATGCTGATCGATGCGTGGATCTGGCGCCACAAAGGCCTGCCGTTTGATAAAGATGCCGGCTGGGCGCGCAGTGGCCAGGTCGTGCCCGCGCTGCTGGAGCAGATGCTCGGCGATCCGTGGTTTGCGCTGCCGCCACCCAAAAGCACCGGTCGGGAATACTTCAACCTGGGCTGGGTGGAACAGCAGCTGCAGCGCTTCCCGGCGCTGGCCCCGCAGGATGTGCAGGCAACGCTGTGCGAGCTGACCGCGCTGACCATCGCCCATCAGGTACAGCTCAACGATGGCTGCGATCGTCTGCTGGTGTGCGGCGGCGGCAGTCGCAATCCGCTGCTGATTGCGCGGCTGGCCGCGCATCTGTCTGGCACTGAGGTGGGCACCACCGATCAGGCCGGTATCAGCGGTGATGATATGGAGGCGCTGGCCTTTGCCTGGCTGGCGTTCCGCACCCTGTCCGGGCTGCCGGGCAATCTGCCGGCGGTAACCGGCGCGCGCGAAATGAGCGTGCTGGGTGCCATCTATCCCGCCAATCCCCACGCAATACGTTAAGGAGCAAACATGAAGAAGATGATCGTGCTGGCCGGCACCCTGACCTTACTCAGCGGCTGTGGTATCTGGCATAAACCCGCACCCGCGCCAGAGACGTTACATTACCAGTGTGGCACGCTGCCGCTGACGGTCACTCTGGACAACGCGAAGCAGCAGGTAAGCTTTATTCTGGACGGCAAACCACTCACGCTGACCCAGACGGTGTCTGCCTCCGGCGCGCGCTACAGCGATGGGACCTACGTTTTCTGGTCAAAAGGCAATGGCGCCTTTGTTGAACGCAACGATAAAATCGTGATTAATGATTGTGAACTGCAGAACGCGGATGCCTCCGCACAGTAAGAGAGAACCGGGATACCAGCATGAGCGACAGTGACAGCTTGCAACACATTGCCCACCTGCGTCGGGAGTACACGCGCGGCGGGCTGCGGCGCAAAGATTTGCCAGATACTCCTCTGGCGCTGTTTGAGCAGTGGCTGCAGCAGGCGTGCGCCGCGCAGCTGCCCGATCCCACCGCCATGACGGTGGCGACGGTGGACAGCAGCGGCCAGCCCTATCAGCGCATCGTCCTGCTTAAACACTACGATGAGCAGGGCATGGTGTTTTACACCAACCTCGGCAGCCGTAAAGCGCTGCAGCTGGCGGACAATCCGCGTATTTCCCTGCATTTTCCCTGGCA
>NZ_SDFT01000182.1:0-1457 GCF_004916815.1 Pantoea sp. R102 | reverse complement strand
GGTGGCGCAGCTGCCGCATCTTGATTATGTGCTGATCTCGCATAACCATTACGACCACCTTGATCGGCCTACGGTGAAACGCATCGCCCGCCGCTTTCCTGCGGCGCACTTTCTGGTGCCGCTGGGGATGGCCGACTGGTGTCGCCGGCGTGGCGTGCGCACCGTCACCGAACTGGACTGGTGGCAGCAGGTGCAGCTTGACGACATCAGCTTCACAGCGGTTCCCGCGCGCCACTGGAGCATGCGTACCTTCTGGGATCGCAACCGGTCGCTGTGGTGCGGCTGGGTAGTGCGTAATGCGCAGCTCAATTTCTGGTTCTCCGGCGATAGCGGCTACAGCGATAATCTCTCAGCCATCGCGCAGCGTCTGGGGCCGTTTAATCTGGCTGCGTTACCGATAGGTGCCTATGCACCAAAATGGTTCATGCGCGGCCAGCACATGGACCCGGATCAGGCGGTACAGCTCTGGCAGCAGATAGGGCGACCGCTGGCGATTCCCATTCACTGGGGCGTATTTGAGCTGGCGGACGAATCGCTTGACGATCCGCCGACGGAGCTGGCGCAAGCCTTGCAGCAGGCGGGCGAGGTCGATGCGCCTTTTGCCCCATGGCGAATTGGCGAGAGCCGCAGCCTGATGAATTACGATTAAGATTTATCCTAAGCCATTTTTGTTAAATGCCAGCGGCTTCGGCGCTTTTTAACATTTTATTGTTGGGTGTTTAGAAAAAAATGAGATAAATGCCAGCGTACAGTCTGCCTATATTTGGGGCAACGGCGATTATATTTTCCTGATTTTGGTGCAAAACTATTATTAACTTGTACTGTCAGGAATTTATTGTACAAGATTTAAGCGCTGCGCAGTTATGTTGCTCATTGCACAACGGCCAGTGAAATAGCTTATCTGTGCCATATTAATGCAATATTTTTTGCCTAAACTTATTCGGTTTAAATGTGAAAAAGCAGCGTTTAGCGCTTCGCTTGACGAAACGCGAGTCTGGCGCTAACTATACTGACGCATAGACTTTTTTTGCACACGCTGAGGCGTTGCTGTCAATAATGTTATCCACCTTTCGCTGCCGGTTTCAGGCAATTATGTGCGGCATGTCGATCACTGTTTAAAAATGGCTTGCCATTAATTAGCGGATATGTGATAACGAATCGTGGGTCAAACGAGGTACAGTTCTGTTTATGTATGGCATCTTCAGTAAAGAAGTTACGAGTAAAGACGTTGACGTTGAATACCGCTTCCTTGCCGAACCTTAAATTAGTGCCTCATTCAGTAATGTCTCTGGTTTCTCTGTAAGACTGCCTGCGGGCAATATAAACACTCTAAGGAATTTGCAAAAATGGCAAAGATTAAAGGTCAGGTTAAGTGGTTCAACGAGTCTAAAGGTTTTGGTTTTATTACTCCTGCTGACGGCAGCAAAGACGTGTTCGTTCACTTCTCTGCTATCCAG
>NZ_SDFT01000181.1:0-15177 GCF_004916815.1 Pantoea sp. R102 | reverse complement strand
AGGGTGCGCATTTATGCGCACCGTCATCATCAGGTCGCGCTGGCCTGACCGACCGGCATTACGCCATGGCTGGCGCCCCACTTTTACCGGGTCGCCAGTAACACCGCGACTTGCCGCACATCCGCCACGTTATCCAGCGTCAGGCACAGCGTTTCCAGCTGCTGCACCTGTGCCGCCGGCAAGACGCGCGCGGCGAGGCTGCGGTATTTGGCGTGCAGCGCCGCGTCGCTCAGCGGATTCGCCGGCGATCCGGACGGCACCGCGACGTGCTGCTGCCACTGCTGTGCGCTGCGCATCCAGGCGGCACAGCCGCCGGCGTCGACCACGGCCTGCTCCAGCGCGTGTCCCTGCCAGCGTGCCACCACCGCCGCCAGCGATGACCGATCGGCGTGCTCGCCCAGCACGCTTGCCATGGCGGCGCGATGATGCGGTGCGTTGGTGTGCAGGCGGATCCAGCCATCCTCGCACGGATAGTCACCGGCCAGCGCGTCCCACTTGTCGGCTGGCGGACGGTTTAGCGGCGTCAGGCTGTGCTGAAACCAGCGCGAGGCCAGCCGGACGTTGACGCTGACCGGGGCCGGACGCTCCAGCAGATCGCTCAGCGCCTGGCTGGCGAGGCCGATGCTGGTGGCGGCGAGTTCGCTAACGGCAAAAGCCGAGGGGAAGCTGTCGGTCTGAAGAAAGTGGATCGTCGGCGCGTGTTCCGCACCCCGCAATCCCTGCCACAGTTGCTGCCACAATGCGGCAGCGCGTTGAGAATCCATGCTAAACCTCCGGAAAACACGCGAGCTTCAAGCATAGCAGAGTGGATTAGCGGCGGCGCAGACGCGGAAAGCGGGCATGCATGCGCAGGTTACGCAGGTTAATCACCGCAATCGTCGTCCCCAGCACCACCAGCGACGCACCCAGAATTTTGAAGCTGTTCATGCTGTCGCCCAGCACCAGCACGCCCATCAGTACCGCCAGCACCGGCGTCAGCAGCGAGTAGGGCATGATCAGGTTGACGTTATATTTTTTCAGCAGTGCATACCACAGCGTGTAGGCGACAATCGACGAGGCGAGGGCGCTGTACAGGATGCCAAACCAGCCGCGCCAGCCGGCGTGGCTCAGCGCGGTAAACTGCTGCGATTCAGTCAGCCACGAGGCCGCGCCGACAATCGGCACCGCAAGGAAGGAGATCCAGCCGGTCAGCGTCAGCGGTTTAATCGGCGGCGACTTTTTCACAATCATGTTGCTCACCGCCCAGCCGGTGGCGCTGCACAGCAGAATACACAGCACCCACCACGCCGGAATTGTCGGGCTGCCGGAGAGCACCACCACCCCGGCCAGCGAGATGGCGATACCGCACAGCTGCACCAGCCGCAGTTTCTCCTTCAGCACCACCATCGCCAGCAACATGGCAATCGGCGTACCCAGCTGGACCACAATGGCGCCGGTGCCGGCATCGGTATAGCGCATGCCGACAAACAGCAGCGAAAAGTGCATGAAGCCAAAGGTAAACGCCAGCGTCAGCAGCCACGGCAGCTGGGCGCGCGTGATGCGGCAAAACGGCACCAGCACGATGGCCACCACGACAAAGCGCATCCAGGTGAGAAACAGCGGCGGAAGCTCCAGCAATCCCCATTTCACCGCCACGTTATTGAAGGCCCAGATGCAAACTACCATCAGAACCAGAAAAAAATGCCGCACCGCCACGCTGCTGTCCTTGGTTTGAGAAAGGTTGTCACCGTCTAATGATGGCACGAAGGCGATCGGTTAGCGCAGGCGGGCGGTGCTTTTTTTCGCGCTGGCATGAGCTTATGCCAGAAAAATACAGGACAAGGCGCAAAATTACTGTCAGAGTGGATGTCCGAAACACGATCATTTGAGGACCGTATTCGGCATGACACAGACCCGCACCTTACCCCTTGCTTTAATTCAACTCGAAACGCCGCCGCCGCAGGTGGTGGCAAAAATTGGTGAACAACCGCAGTGGTTTATTGCAGCCCTGGCGCTACAGCCGGATGATTATGTCATTGTGCGGCCGCATCTCGGGGAAGAGCTGCCGGCTTTCTCTGGCATCAGCGGCGCGGTTCTTAGCGGTTCGTGGGCGATGGTGACCGATCACGCCGACTGGAGCGAACGCACCGCCGCCTGGATTCGTGCGGCCATCGACGCGCAACTGCCGCTGCTCGGCGTTTGCTATGGTCATCAGCTGATGGCCTATGCGCTGGGCGGGAAAGTGGGTGATAACCCGAACGGCTGGGAGCGCGGGCTGAAAACCCTGACGCGCACCCCGCACCGCGATCCGTGGCTGGCACAGTTGCCAGAGGCTTTCCCGGCGTGGTTGTCGCACCGGCAGTCGGTGCTGGTACCGCCGCCGCAGGCACAGGTGCTGGCGCGTTCAGCGCTGGATGGTTGCCAGATTCTGCGCTATTCGCCGCAGGCGCTGTCAGTGCAGTTCCATCCGGAGTTCGACCATAACATCATGACCGCCTGTCTGCCTTCCGGCGTCAGCGATGATGGCGCGCAGCTGTCAGGCGAAGACTGGGCGCGCGAGCTGCTGCAGCGTTTCTGGCAGCAAACGCGCCCGCAGGCGCAGGCTCAGGGCGCGTAATGCCGCGTGCAGCGATAAACCCAGGCGGGTGGCATATTTTTCAGCACCCGCTGGCGCTGCCAGGTGAAGTAGCGTGACAGGCTGGGCTGGGTCAGCGAGGTGTACTGAAACTGGACAAACACGCCGCGCGGTCCCAGTCCTTCATGTACCGCGCTGAGAATGGCGTCGCGTGTTGCGGGCGGCAGCGACAGCAGCGGCAGGCCGGAAAAAATCACGTCGTACTCCCCGGACAGATACTCTGCGGAGCAGGCGCGCACCTGCATGCGCGCATCGTTCCAGCGGCGTAACCCTTTTACCAGTTCGGGACTGATTTCAAACACATCCAGCTGCGCCTGCGGTGCCATATGTGCCAGCAGATGACGGGTCAGCACGCCGTCGCCGGCGCCCAGCTCGGCAATGCGCAGGCTGTGCTCCCAGTTGACCGTTTCACACATGGCGCGACACAGGGCAGCTGAAGAGGGCGTGATGCTGCCCATTTTGCGCGGATTGCGGATAAATTGCTGAACGAAGTTCGCTTTGGCGCGCATTACCATCAGGGCTGAAGCCAGCATCTTGTTCTCCTGTTCACGGGTCTGCTTCATATTGACCGCACAAATCGCACATGTTCCGCTTTTCATCACGCTTATGGCCAAACTCGGAATTATCTGTCTGCGACAGGCGCAGGTTATGGCGTGACGGCAGGGCAGTTTCTTAATGCCCTCTTTTCCTTCGATGCGGTCACAGTTTCCCGCTGAGCGATCTGACAGGCTGGCATTGTTCGCTCAATGTTAATAACAAGTTTAAATGTTGTTAATCGCCACTCTGTCCCGCAAGGAGAAACACCATGCGTTACGCTGCTCCGGGAGAAACCGGTTCTCTCATCCACCTGCAATCGCGTTATGGCAACTTCATCAACGGCGAATTTGTTCCGCCGGTAAACGGTAACTATTTTGTTAACACCACGCCGATCAACGGCTCGACCATCGGCGAATTCCCGCGCTCGGATAAAAAGGATATCGACAACGCCGTCGCCGCCGCACAGGCTGCTGCGGACGCATGGGGCAAAACCTCGCCGCAGGCGCGTTCGCTGCTGCTGCTGAAAATTGCCGACCGGCTGGAAGCCAATCTGGAAGCCATCGCGGTCAATGAAACCTGGGATAACGGTAAGCCGGTGCGTGAAACCCTGGCGGCTGATTTACCGCTGGCGGTTGACCACTTCCGCTACTTTGCCGGCTGCGTGCGCGCCCAGGAAGGCACCGCGGCAGAGATTGACGAGTTCACCGCCGCCTACCACTTTCATGAGCCGCTTGGGGTCGTCGGACAAATTATCCCGTGGAACTTCCCGCTGCTGATGGCGGCGTGGAAACTGGCGCCGGCGCTGGGTGCCGGTAACTGCGTGGTGCTGAAGCCCGCTGAACAGACGCCGCTCTCCATTACCCTGTTGATGGAGCTGATTAAAGACCTGGTGCCGCCGGGCGTGATTAACGTGGTGCACGGCTACGGCAAAGAGGCCGGCGAGGCGCTGGCTTCGCATCCGGGTATCGCCAAAATCGCCTTTACCGGATCGACCGCCACCGGCGGCCACATTCTTGAGCTGGCGGCAAAAAGCCTGATCCCGTCCACCGTCGAGCTGGGCGGCAAGTCGCCCAACATTTTCTTCGAAGACATCATGCAGGCGGAGGAGAGCTTCATCGAAAAAGCAGCCGAAGGCGTGGTGCTGGGCTTCCTTAATCAGGGCGAAGTCTGTACCTGCCCGTCACGCGCGCTGGTGCAGGAGTCGATTTTTGAGCCGTTTATGGCGGCGGTGATGAAGCGCATTCAGACCATTAAGCGTGGCGATCCGCTCGACACTGAGACCATGATCGGCGCGCAGGCGTCGCAGCAGCAGTTCGACAAAATTCTCTCTTACCTGGAGATTGCTCAGCAGGAGGGCGCGCAGGTGCTGCACGGCGGCGGGGTGGAGAAAATCGGTGAGGCGTTTGCCAGCGGTTACTACATACAGCCGACGCTGCTGAAAGGTGATAACAGCATGCGCGTCTTCCAGGAGGAGATTTTCGGACCGGTGGTCGGCGTGCTGACCTTTAAAGACGAAGCGGAAGCGATTGCCATCGCCAACGATTCGATTTACGGCCTCGGTGCGGGCGTGTGGACGCGCGATATTAACCGTGCTTACCGCGTAGGTCGCGCGATCAAAGCCGGTCGCGTCTGGACCAACTGCTATCACCTCTATCCGGCGCACGCCGCGTTTGGCGGCTATAAAAAATCCGGTATTGGCCGTGAAACCCACAAAATGATGCTCGATCACTATCAGCAGACCAAAAATTTGCTGGTCAGCTACAGCACGCAACCTCTCGGCTTTTTCTGATTTAACCGGCAGCGGTGCGCGCCGCTGCCGCCTTCATGGCAACGTCACACAGCCCTGTCACAGTGCTGACAGAAAAAACAGATTATTCCCCCTGTTATTAAGACGCGTCTTGTCGATATTAAGAGACGTGAGTTTATACAGTAACGCACCGTTTTTAAGGAGAGAAGATGAACACCCTGTACCACTTTCAGGAGCAGCACGACGAAGTGCTGGATGCGGTCGAAGAGAATATCATTACCGTAAATCTGCCGGGCCGCCAGGCGATCTACGTGATTGGCCAGAACGACGACGATGCCGATCTGTTGCTGGACGTGCAGCTGCGCGGTGTGTGAGCGCCGCAGGGGCTGGCAGACAAAAAAATCCGCAGCTTTTACGCCGCGGATTTTTTTATTGCAGGCCGGCTTATTTCACGCAGGCAGCACACTGGTTGTGGATTTGCTGGAAGAAGTCATTGCCTTTGTCATCCACCAGGATGAACGCCGGGAAGTTCTCCACTTCAATTTTCCAGATCGCTTCCATGCCCAGTTCGGCATACTCCACGCATTCCAGACTCTTAATGCTTTGCTGCGCCAGCACCGCCGCCGGGCCGCCAATACTGCCCAGATAGAAGCCGCCGTGTTTATGGCAGGCATCAGTCACCTGCTGGCTGCGGTTACCTTTGGCCAGCATCACCATGCTGCCGCCGTTAGCCTGCAGCAGATCGACGTAGGAGTCCATGCGGCCGGCGGTGGTCGGACCGAGTGAACCGGACGCGTAACCTTCCGGCGTTTTCGCCGGGCCTGCATAGTACACCGGGTGATCTTTGATGTACTGCGGCAGACCTTCGCCGTTGTCGATGCGCTCTTTCAGTTTGGCGTGCGCAATATCACGCGCCACGATGATGGTGCCGTTCAGCGACAGACGTGTTGCCACCGGGTAAGCGGAGAGCTGGGCGAGGATCTCGCTCATCGGGCGATTGAGATCGACGCTGACCACTTCGCCTTCGCCCTGCTGACGCAGCGCTTCCGGGATATAGCGGCCTGGGTTGTCTTCCAGCTTCTCGATCCAGATGCCTTCGCGGTTAATTTTGGCTTTGATGTTGCGGTCAGCCGAGCAGGAAACGCCCATGCCCACCGGGCAGGATGCGCCGTGACGCGGCAGACGCACCACGCGGATATCGTGAGCAAAATACTTACCGCCAAACTGCGCGCCGAGGCCGAGTTTCTGCGAGGCTTCCAGCAGTTCCTGTTCCAGCTGCACGTCACGGAACGCCTGACCGTGTTCGTTACCTTCGGTCGGCAGCGAATCGTAATAGTGGGTTGACGCCAGTTTCACGGTTTTCAGCGTGCTCTCAGCGGAAGTGCCGCCGATGACAAACGCAATGTGGTACGGCGGACAGGCCGCCGTGCCGAGCGACATCATTTTATCGATCAGGTAGTTTTTCAGCTTCGCTGGTGTGATCAGCGCTTTGGTTTCCTGATACAGATAAGTTTTGTTAGCAGAACCGCCACCTTTGGCGATGCACAGGAATTTGTATTCGTCGCCGTCAACGCTGTAGAGATCGATCTGCGCCGGCAGGTTGGTGCCGGTGTTGACCTCTTTGTACATATCGAGCGGCGCGTTCTGCGAGTAGCGCAGGTTATCTTCGATAAAGGTGTTGTAAACGCCCTGAGACAGCGCGGCTTCATCGCCGCCGCCGGTCCAGACGCGCTGGCCTTTTTTACCCATGATGATGGCGGTGCCGGTGTCCTGGCAGGTCGGCAGCACGCCCTTGGCGGCGATTTCTGAGTTACGCAGGAACTGCAGCGCCACGTATTTGTCGTTCTGGCTGGCTTCATCGTCCGCCAGAATCGACGCCACCTGCTGCTGATGTGACGCGCGCAGCATGAAAGAGGCATCGTGGAACGCCTGCTGCGCCAGCAGCGTCAGCGCTTTCGGGTCGACTTTCAGGACTTCTTCACCGTCAAAGTTGGCCACCGAAACATGGTCGCGGCTCAGCAGATAGTACTCGGTATCATCTTTGGCGAGAGGAAAGGGATTCTGGTAGTAGAAGGGTTTGTTCGACATGTTGGCTCACTTAGCTTCGTGTTGCCCGCCAGCATGACGGGCGACAAATTAGGCGATCTGTTATTCGATTTTCTCTCGCCAGTCCGCGGCAAGAGCTGACTGGCGAGTATCATACCACTTTAACGTTGTCACGCGGCTGCGTTTTTAACATCAAAGCAACATCATCAGAACATCATCACCATCCACGGGTAGGCAATGACCATCAGCGCCACCAGGAACAGGGCACCAAAGATGGTACCGAGACGCCAGTAGTCTTTGGTTGGCAGGTAGCCGCTACCGTAGTAAATCGGGCTTGGGCCCGTGCCGTATGGGGTGATAATGCCCATCACACCCAGTGAGGTACACATCATCAGGCAGAACACCGGCATGTTGATGCCTGGAATCGACGCGGCGATGGTCAGCATGGCAGGCAGCAGGGCGGTGGTGTGCGCCGTGGTGCTGGCGAACAGATAGTGCAGCAGGTAGAAGGCGACCAGCAGTACCACCGCGGAAACCTGCGGGTCGTAGCCGTGCAGCAGCAGCGCACCCTCTTTACCCAGCCAGGCGATGAAGCCCACGCGCGCCAGACCATCAGCCAGTGCGACCAGCGTGGCAAACCAGGCGAAGGTGTTCCAGGCGGCTTTGTTGCTGGTGATGTCGTTCCAGTTCAGCACGCCGGTCCACAGCATCAGCACGATAACCAGCAGGGCGGCCATCGCCGGTTCAATCCACGCAGTGGCGAAGATCCACATCATCAGCGCAGCGACCACGAACACCAGCAGCAGAATTTCATTGCGCGACAGCGGACCCAGTTTCTCCAGCTCGGCTTTAGCCCAGCGTGGCACTTCGTCATTCACTTTCACTTCTGGTGGATAGAGCCAGTAAGCCAGCAGCGGCATGGTGAGAATCAGCAGGATACCCAGCGGCAGGAAGGCGAGGAACCACATGCCCCACGAGATATCAAAGCCAACCACGCTTTTTACCAGCGCCAGCGCCAGCAGGTTAGGAGCCAGCGCGGAGAGGAACATTGAACTGGTGATACAGGCGGCGGTGATAGCAACCCACATCAGGTAAGAACCAATTTTGCGTGCGCTTGGGTCGTTAGGTTTAGAACCGTACAGCGGCGGCAGGTTGGCAATGATGGGATAGATCGTCCCGCCGCTGCGCGCGGTGTTGGATGGCGTAAACGGTGCCAGCAGCAGGTCGGCAAAGGTGATGGCATAGCCGAGCGTCAGGCTGCGACGGCCGAGATATTTCACCAGAATCAGCGCCAGGCGGCGACCGAACTGGGTTTTATCGTAGCCAGCGGCAAACATGAAGGCGCCGAAAATCAGCCATACGGTGGAGTTGCCGAAGCCGCTCACCGCCCATTTAAACGCCTGTCCGGCCGTTTTGAACTTCGGATCGGCCAGTTCTGCCGGGCTGAACAGCACGTACTGGCTGAACAGCGCGATGATCACCACGCCGGTCAGGCCGATGACCGCGCCCGGCAGCGGTTCGAAGATCAGGCCGACAATCACCCCGACGAAGATGGCGAAGAAGTGCCATGCATACGGCTCCAGCCCGGCAGGGGTAGGTACCAGCAGCAACAGCACGGCAACCACGATCGGCAGGCACAACATGACGAGCCGGTTCTTTTTCCCCGGTGCGGCAGGTGGCGCCTTTAGGGGTTCACTCTGGGTTGTTTGTGTATTCATAGTTTTGGTCTGCAAGTTATGGGAATGCGATTGACGGCCCGGTCGGGTTGATTTTTTTAGTTACGAAACGCTTGTAGCAGATCAACCGGGACGTTTTAAAGTGTCTTTTACATGAATCTTCGTTATTGCAATTTTGCTTCGCGAATTATCAATTGAATGACGCTATGATGCGATTAATTAAAATATCTATTTTGATCTGGATCAATAAATTTATTAGCGGTTTTTTTGTTTTAACGTTTTGCGCCGTAATAAATGAACCAACAGGTGTAAAATATGTGTTAAAAGTGAACGGAACGGCAAAAATACCGCCAGAATCAGGCGAAAGGTGCTTTTTATCTCTTTGATATTACGTTATTTGTTTTAAATGTAAGGAAAAAGTTGATTTCTGTCAAGTATTGGTTAAAACTTAGCGGAGCGCGGATTTCAGCAATGAGCAATAAAAAGTATTTTCACGCGTAAAACTTATATAACTAACATTCTGGGTTATGTAACTAAATAAAATGTTATATTTACACCATGAAGTCGGACCACTTAAATTAATTATAAAGACCTCCGAACTGCCAAAGAATTGAATACACGATTTCTTAATTCTGGAGTTGCTCATCATGAATACGCTCACCCCGATTCTTAATCCGCTGACCTTACCGAAAGGGGCGGTGCTGAAAAACCGCCTGGTGATGGCCCCGATGACCACCTGTACCGGCTATTACGACGGCGGCGTGACCAGCGATCTCGTTGAGTATTATCGCGTGCGTGCCGGCAGCATCGGCACCGTGATCGTCGAGTGCGCCTTTATCGATAACCGCGGTCCGGCGTTCCCGGGCGCTATCGGCATCGACAGCGACAACAAAATCCCTGGCCTGGCCAGAATCGCGCATGCCATCAAGTCCCAGGGTTCCAAAGCCATTCTGCAGATTTACCACGGTGGCCGCATGGTTGAGCCGGCGCTGATCGGCGGGAAAATCCCGGTCGCGCCCAGCGCTATCGCCGCACCGCGTGAAGGTGCCAGCACCCCGCAGGCGCTGACGGCGGAAGAAGTTGAGGTGATGATCACCAAGTTTGGTGATGCGGTGAACCGCGCCATCAAAGCCGGCTTCGACGGCGTGGAGATCCACGGCGCTAACACCTACCTGATTCAGCAGTTCTACTCGCCTAACTCTAACCAGCGCGACGACAAATGGGGCGGCAGCCGCGACAACCGCGCGCGCTTCCCGCTGGAAGTGCTGGAAATCACCCACAAAATGGCGGAGCGCTTCGCCGCAGCGGATTTCATCATCGGCTATCGCTTCTCGCCGGAAGAGCTGGAAGTGCCCGGTATCCGCTGGGACGACACGCTGTACCTGCTGGAAAAACTGGCGGCACGCGGGCTGGATTACGTGCACTTCTCCGTCGGCCAGCTGCTGCGTCCGTCGATTGTCGACACTCAGGATCCGACGCCTTTAATCAGCAAATACATTGAACAGCGCTCGGCAACGCTGGCGAAAGTGCCGGTGATTGGCGTTGGCGGCGTGGTGAACAAAGAGGATGCCGAACTGGCGCTGGCCTCGGGCTTCGATCTGGTGGCAATTGGTAAAGCCTGTATTGCCTATCCGGACTGGGCCGATCGCATCATCAAAAACGAGCACATGGATCTGTACATCGACAGCACCAAACGCGAAGCGCTGACCATTCCGGAACCGCTGTGGCGCTTCTCGCTGGTGGATGCGATGATCCGTGACGTCAGCGATGGCCATCGTAAGTACAAAGCCGGCGTTTACCAGGCGAAAGTGGAAGCCGAAGCGCTGAAGCTGAAAATCAACGTAACGCTCGACACCGACCGTATCACCGACATTTCGCTGGTGCCGGATCCTAACCTCGACGTCGATTTCACCAGCACCTTTGAAAGCCTGCGTGAACGTATTCTGGTGGCGAACAGCCCGCACGTCGATGCCATCACCGGCGCTACCACGCAGAGTGAGGCGCTGAAGAAAGCGGTATCGCGCGCGCTGACCACCTCCAGCAAAGAGTATGTGATTGAAGAGGGCGGTAACCCGAATGCGCCGGTCAACTACGATGTGGTGGTGGTCGGTACCGGCGGTGCCGGTCTGGCGGCGGCGATTCAGGCACACGATGACGGCGCGCGCGTGGTGATCATTGAGAAGATGCCCACCATTGGCGGTAACACCATCAAAGCCTCGGTGGGGATGAACGCGGCGGAAACCCGTTATCAGAAACTGAAAGGTATCGAAGACAGCAAAGAGCTGTTCTACGAGGAAACGCTGAAAGGCGGCAAATTCAAAAACAACCCGGTGCTGCTGCGTGAGTTCGTTGAGCGTGCGCCAGAAGCCATTGAGTGGCTGGCGGCGAAAGACATTGAGCTGAGCGATATCACCATCACCGGCGGCATGAGCATTGACCGTACGCACCGTCCGGAAGATCGCTCGGCGGTGGGCGGCTTCCTGATTAGCGGCCTGGTGAAAAACGTTAACCAGCGCAACATCGAAGTGCTGCTGGAAACCTCAGTGGCCGAGATCCTGTTTGAAAACGGTGCGGTGACCGGCGTGAAAGTAGTCGATGAGTACAACGACAGCCGCATCCTGAATGCGAAAAGCGTGATTGTGGCCACCGGTGGCTTCAGCGCCAACCGCGAGATGGTGGTGAAATACCGTCCGGAGCTGGATGGTTTCGTCACCACCAACCACAAAGGCGCCACCGGTAGCGGTATCGCCATGCTGCAGAAAATTGGCGCCGAGACCGTCGACATGGGTGAAATCCAGATTCACCCAACCGTTGAGCAGACCACCTCGTACCTGATTTCCGAAGCGATGCGCGGCGGCGGGGCGATTCTGGTCAGCCAGGCCGGTAAGCGTTTCTACAATGAAATGGAAACCCGTGACAAAGTTTCTGCCGAGATTATCGCGCTGCCGGAAAAAAGCGCGTGGATCGTGTTCGATGAGCAGGTACGTGCCAACAACAAAGCGGCGGACGAATACATCGCCAAAGGCTTTGTGATTAGCGCGCCAACGCCACACGAGCTGGCGGTGAAACTCAACATGGATCAGGAAACGCTGCAAAGCACGCTGGGCCGTTACAATGAGTTTGTGATTAACCAGAAAGACGAAGACTTTGGCCGTGCCACCGCGCTGCGTCATCCGCTCAATCAGGGGCCGTTCTTCGCGATTCGTATCGCACCGGGCGTGCATCACACCATGGGCGGCGTGACCATCAACACCGAGACTGCGGTGCTTGACGCGCAGAAACAGGTGATTCCTGGTGCCTGGGCGGCGGGTGAAGTGGTCGGCGGCATCCACGGTGCGAACCGCATCGGCGGTAACGCCGTCGCCGATATCATTATCTTTGGTATCAAAGCGGGCCGTAATGCCGCTAAACTGGCGTTAGGTAACTAAGCTATCACGATGCCCGCGCCCTGCGGGCATCGTTCTCTTGCGGGGCCACAATGACAAGCGACGCTGGCGTCCATTCCTATTCTGCCGTCCTCATGGGTTCGCCCATTCTGCTCAAACTGTTCGAAGACAATCCCACGCTGGCCAGCCAGGTCTTTCGCCTGATCAAACAGCAGGAAAACCTGTTTACCGTCAACCGCGCCGAATCTGAAGTGATGGCCATTAATCAGGCCGCCGGACGCCATCCGGTGGTGGTGAGCGCGCCGGTTTTTGCGCTGATTAGCGTGGCGCACGCGGTGAGCATCCTGCCGGACAGCGCGTTTAACTTCACTATCGGTCCGGTGGTGAAACGCTGGAAGATTGGTTTTCAGGGGCGTGAAGTGCCGCCCGCAGCGGAGATTGAGACGCTGCTGCGCCTGACCGATCCACATCAGGTGGTACTGGATGCCGAACAGCACTCGGTGTTTCTGCCGCTGCCGGGCATGGAGATCGATCTGGGCGCCATTGCGAAAGGCTACATCGCCGATGTGGTGCAGGCATTTCTGCGTCAGCAGGGTGTTGCGCAGGCGCTGATTAATCTCGGTGGCAATGTGCAGACGCTGGGCAGCCCGCCGCATCAGCCGCAGGGCTGGGGTATCGGGCTCAAAAAACCGTTTGGCCGGGACGATGAGCTGCTGGGTACGCTGCAGGTGCAGGGCAAATCGGTGGTGACGTCCGGGATTTATGAGCGCTACTTTGAACGCGACGGCCGCTGCTGGCATCACATCTTTGATCCGCGCACCGGCTATCCGCTGGACAATGAGTTATTGAGCGTGACGGTGATTGCCGATCGCTCGCTGGATGGCGATATCTATACCACGCTGCTGTACGGCATGGGCGCAGAGCAGGGGCTGGCGTATCTCGCCGGCCAGCCTGATATCGACGCGGTGTTTGTCACCCGCGATCGGCAGATTATCTGCTCGCCGGCGCGCCATTTCCGCTTCAGCCAGCTGGATTTCAGCTGGCAGCTGCGTCACTGACAGTACTGCTGCAGCAGCGAATGGTACTCCGGCTGCAGGCGATAGCGATACACCGGGCGGCCGGTGGCACCGTAGTGAATGCTGGTGAATAGAATATTAATCTGCGCCAGCCAGATCAGGTATTTGCGACACGAAACGCGCGAAATGTTCACCTCTGCCGCCAGCTCGTCGGTGGAAAACTCATGGCCGGGATGGGCGTCAATCCACTGACACAGCGTGCGCAGCGTCTGCGGCGTTAAACCTTTCGGCAGCCGTTTGTTGTCGTGCTGGGTGGCCGGGCTGCCGTGCATCAGCAGATCGAGGTCCGATTGCTGATAGTAGTGCTGGTTGTCCATCAGCGACTTTTTCTGCCGCCAGCCGGTCAGCGCCTCTTCAAAACGCGGGAACTGGAACGGTTTGATCAGGTAGTCGACTACGCCGTAGTGCAGCGAGGTTTTGATGTTCTCCGCGTCGGCCGCTGACGAAATGATGATCACTTCTACTGAACTCTGCGCCTGGCGCAGCTCCGGCAGCAGATCGAGCCCGTTCTCCTGCTGCATATAGATATCCAGCAGCACCAGGTCGATCGGCGTTTCGCTATTGAACAGGAACTCGCGCGCCTGCTGCAGCGTCGCGGCGGTACCCACGCAGTGAAAGCCCGGTACCTGGCCGATAAAGCTGCGGTTCAGCTCGGCCACCATGGCGTCATCGTCGACCACTAACACGTTAATCATGCGGTTTGGTTCCTCCATCCCACGGAAGTTGGACTAAAAATTGGGTGAACACGCCGGGCTCGGACTCCACGCTGACGCTGCCGCCGAGGTGCTCCGTCTGCTGTTTCAGCAGGAACAGGCCGACCCCGCGATCCTCGCCTTTGGTAGAGAAGCCCTTGTCAAACACGGTTGCCAGATGCTGCGGCGCAATACCCGGTCCGTCATCGCTCACTTCACAGGTCAGCCAGCCGTTCTGATAGTGCAGCATGACGTGAATTTCGCCCTCGGTCTGCTCACTCATCGCATCCAGCGCATTCTCCACCAGGTTGCCGACCACGGTGATCAGCGCCGCCATCTGCTGCTCGTTGCCGCTGTCCGGCAGGTAACTGGCATCGCTGATGGTCAGACGATGGCCGCAATCAGAGGCGCGGTTAATTTTGCTGAGCAGAAAACCGGCAATCACCGGTGATTTGATCTTCTCCAGCAGGAAGCCGATTTCCGTCTGATAGTTATTAGCGGTCTTCAGAATATAGGCTTCTACCTGCGCATAATTTTTCATGTGCAGCAGGCCGAGGATCACATGCAGCTTATTCATGAACTCGTGCGAGCGCTCACGCAGGGCATCAACATAGTTTACCATGCCGGTCAGACGCTGCATCAGCTGGCTGATTTCGGTCTTGTCCCTGAAGGTGCAGACCGCGCCGATAATGCGTCCCTGACTGCGCACCGGCACGGTGTTGCTCAGCAGCAGTCGGCCATTGACGTTGAGCTCCTCATCGCGCCGTGCGCGACCGCCGTTGAGCACTTCCTGCAGATGCTGGTCGATCACCGAGGCATCATAAATGCGCGCGGTACTCACTACGCTGCTGCCCATTTTATCGCTCAGCAGCTGGCGCGCCGCCTGATTGACCAGCGTCACCTCGCCCTGATCGTCCATCGCCACCACGCCTTCCTTGACGGAGTTAAGGATCGCCTGGCGCTGCTCAAACAGGGTGGAAATTTCGTATGGCTCGAGGCCGAACAGGATACGCTTCAGCACGCGCACCAGAATGAAGGTGCCAACCGCGCCGGCAAAAGTGCCGATCAGAATGGTCCACAGAATGCTCCAGCGACTCTGGTTGATCTGGTCGGTGACCGCCTCCAGCGAGATGCCGATAGCCACCACGCCAATCTGCCGCTGCTGGGCGTCATACACCGGGGTAAACACGCGCAGCGATTTGGCCAGCGAGCCCTGATTCACGGAGACATTCTCGTTGCCGCGCAGCGCCGGTTCGATATCCGGGCCGATAAAGTGTTTGCCCACCAGCTCCGGATTACGGTGCGAGTAGCGGATGCCATCCATGTTGGTGATGCTGATAAACAGCAGATGGTTGCTCTCTTCCACCGCTTTGGCGATGGGCTGGATAGCGGCCCGATCGGGC
>NZ_SDFT01000180.1:0-19440 GCF_004916815.1 Pantoea sp. R102 | reverse complement strand
CTACTACACCTCCAGCGGCGGCAACCTGCGCGTGCGCGAAGGGGAAACCCGTAACCTGATGGTCGAGGCCAGCGTTGAATTCTGATCGAGCGAAAAAGCCGCTGACGTGGCGAGCCTGGCTGGCTGCCCTCCTGCTGCTGGCGTTCAGCACCAGCGCGCTGGCCAGGGTGATCACCGATATTGACGGCAATCGGGTGGAGATTCCCGATAATCCGCAGCGCATCGTGCTGGGTGAAAGCCGCATGCTGTATACCCTGGCACTGCTGGCGCCGGATGACCCGTTCCGCCACATCGTCGGCTGGCCGCGCGATCTGCAAAAGTATGACAGCCAGACGTGGAACAGTTTTGCGCAGCGGTTTCCGCAGATGCTGAACATCCCGACGCTCGGATCGGGCGGCCCTCAGGCGATCAATCCGGAGCAGATTCTCGCCCTGCGGCCGGACGTGGTCATTCTGCCCAGCCTGGCGCGCTACGATGATGCCGATCTGAGGCTGGTCAGCATCCTGAATGCTGCGCATATTCCGGTAGTGAAGATCGATCTGCGCGTACATCTGTTAAAGAACACCCGGCGCAGCGTAGAGATTTTTGGTGAGGTGCTGAATCAGCAGGCGCGCGCGGCGGCGTTCAACCGCTTTTACAGTGCGCATCTGCAGGTGATCGAGGAACGGCTGGCGCGCTATCACGGGCCTAAACCCACGGTGCTGTTGCAGTTGCATCTGGGACGGCGCAACGAGTGCTGCGTGACGGCGATTAACGGCAGTCTGGGCGAGCTGCTCAACGCCGCCGGCGGCGACAATATTGCTGGCAAAACCCAGCATGGCGTGTTTGGCCGTTTGAGTGAGGAGCAGGTGATCGCAGCCCAGCCTGAGTATTACTTTGCCACCGGCTTTGGCGATAACGCCAGCGCAGGCCTGCTGCGCCTCGGGCCGCACGTCGCGCCCGACGCGGTGCTGAGCAGTTTTCGCCAGCTCACCGCGCAGCAGAACGGCCTGCGTGAGCTGAAGGCGATTCGCAACGGCCATGCAGCGGCAATCTGGATGAATTT
This sequence comes from Pantoea sp. R102, assembly GCF_004916815.1. Lineage (NCBI taxonomy): Bacteria > Pseudomonadati > Pseudomonadota > Gammaproteobacteria > Enterobacterales > Erwiniaceae > Pantoea > Pantoea sp. R102. The sequence goes on along the minus strand of NZ_SDFT01000180.1, from coordinate 18,395 downwards.
TTATCTCAGCCCGTGGCATATTGCGGTGACCGAGTTCATGGCAAAAACGCTGTATCCGCAGCTGTTCGCCGACATCGATCCGCAGCAGACGCTGGAAACCCTGTTCCATGATTTCCTGCCGATCCCCTATCGCGGCACGCTGTTTATGCGGATTCCGGCGGTGGATTCATCCAGCCAGCACAAGCCATAGCGGCGCAGCGGTTGGATCAGCGCGATGAATCGCGCCGCTACAAAGCGTGCCAGCGAATAATTCCGTTATTACATACTGCACCAATCGTAGCGGCGCAATTTATTGCGCAAAAACACAGCGGCGCAGCGGTTTGATCAGCGCGATAAATCGCGCCGCTACGAAACGTGCCAGCGAATAATACCGTTATAAACACTTATTTATGCCTGCGGCTGGCGCTTAAACACCCAGAACGCCCAGCTGTGGTACAGCAACGTCAGCGGCAACACAATCAATAAACCCGTCACCACAAACCCCTGCGTCACCGGCGAGGAGGCCTGCTGGTGCATCTCCAGCTGCCACGGCAGCAACCACGGATAAAGCCCGCACGCCAGCGCCGCGACCACCACGCCCGTCTGCACCAGCGTGATCATCAATAACGCCACCATCGCTTCCCGCCACAGCGTGAGCAGCTGCAACAGCCACAGCGCAGGCAACAGGCTCAGCAACACTTTTCCCGGCCAGCGCTGCCAGCTCTGCTGCCACAGCGCCGGCTCCAGCAGCAGCACGGCGATAAAGCAAGCCAGCGTCACCACCCACCACAGCATGGCCAGCGCCCGCGCCCGCTCCACCACCGGCTCACCAATGCGCCAGCACAGCCAGCAGCAGCCCAGCAGCAGATCAACCGCCACCAGCCCGAGACCGCACAGCAGCGGCACCAGCGAAAAATCAATCACAATCCCGCTGGGCGGACGCGACACCAGCATCAACCCGCTCATCCAGCCTGGCAGAAACGCCGCCAGCAGCGAGCTGAACATCAGCAGCCGGTCCAGCCAGCGTCGCCCGGTCTCGCCAGGCTGGCCGCGATACGCCAGCGCCAGCCCGCGCAAAAACAGCGCCAGCAGGAAGAGAAACAGCGGCACTTTCAGCGTTTGTAACAGCAGACTTTACAGCGGCGGAAACAGCGCCAGCATGCCGCCTGCCAGCAACACCAGCCAGGTTTCATTGGCATCCCACAGCGGCAGCAGGCTGTGCACCATCCACTGCCGTTCTTGTGGCTGGTCGAAACTGTACAGCAGCATCCCCACGCCGCTATCCGTGCCATCCAGCGCCAGATACATCAGCAGGGCAAACAGCAGGAGCACCGCAGAAAGTTCGACTAACATCTTCACCCTCCTCAGGCTGGCGTCTGTATGGTTTCTGCTACCGCCGTCGCCTGCGGATCCGGCAGCGGTGCCGCCAGGTGGCGCAGCAGATAACCCAGACCAAAGGCAAAACTCAGTGCGTAAATCACCACCACCGACACGAAAATGGCGACGCTGCTGCCGAGGGACATTGGCGCCAGGCTATCGGCGGTACGTAGCATGCCGTATACCGTCCACGGCTGCCGGCCGACCTCCGTCACCACCCAGCCCGCCAGCAGTGCAATGAAGCCAGCCGGTGACATCAGCGCCAGCAGACGCAGCACGCGCCGCGACTGATCAAGACGACCGCGCCAGCGCTGCACATTGCCCGCCAGGCTGCTCAACAGCATCAGCAGCGCCAGTCCCACCATCAGGCGAAAGGCAAAAAACACCGGCAGCACCGGCGGCAGGCTGTCGCGCGGAAACTCACCCAGGCTTTTGATGTGGCCGCTGAGGTTATGGCGCAGGTAGAGCGAGCCGATAGCCGGGATCGCCAGCTCGGCGTGATTCCGCTGCTGCGCCTGATCGGGCAGCGCAAACAGCCGCAGCGGCTCGCCCTCCCCTGGCGCAGGCGGCTGCCAGCTGCCCTCGATCGCCGCCAGTTTGGCGGGCTGATAGTCACGGGTGTTTTCGCCGTGCAAATCGCCCACCACCATCTGCAGCGGCAGGATGCACAGCGACACCGTCAGCGCGCTGCGCAGCATCAGCCGGCTGGCGGCCTCGCCAGCATTACGCAGCAGGCGCCACGCCGCGACACCACCCAGCAAAAACGCCACGCTGATCCACGAGGCCAGCAGCATGTGCGCCAGCCGCCAGCCAAATGAGGGCGCGGAAATCAAACTCCAGGCGCTATCCGGCGTGAACTGCCCCGCATCATTTAGCGTAAAGCCGCGCGGAGTTTGCATCCAGGAGTTAGCGGCGAGGATCCAGAAAGCGCTAAAAATCGCGCCGAGCGCCACCAGACAGGTAATGGCGAAATGCACGCCGGGTTTCACCCGATCGATGCCAAACAGCATCACGCCGGTCAGCGCCGACTCGAGGAAAAAAGCGATCAGCACTTCATACAGCATCAGCGGACCGATAATGCCGCCCGCTTTGCTGGCAAACACCGACCAGTGGGTGCCGAACTGAAACTCCATGATCACGCCGGAAACCGTGCCAATCGCCACGGTGAGCGCGAATACCTTGATCCAGAAGTGCAGCGCCTGATGCGCTTCCGGCCGTCTGCCCCACAGCCAGCGCGCTTCAAACCACACCAGAAACGGGGCCAGCCCCAGCGTCAGCGCCGCCAGGGTAATGTGCATGCCCATCGTCAGGGCAAACTGACCGCGCGCGATCAGCAGCACCCACTCCTGGCTACTCACGGCTCGGCTTACCGCTGTAGCGGGTTATCGGCTTCTCCTCATCACCCTGCATTGCGCGTGCGAAGGTTTCCAGCGCCGCCAGCAGTGGCCGGATCCCCTGCCACAGCGCCTCATCATTCAGCAGTTTGAGCACACCGCTGACGCCCGGCGCGCTTTTTTCCTGCTGCGCCGTGTCGCTGGCCGGCTTCATCGCCAGCAGGGCATCCCGCAGCGCCAGCAGTAAATGGTTGAAACGCTCCGGCGGTACGGTGCTGAGCGTCATAAACAGCAGCGACAGGTTCTGAACCGCATTCTGCGTGCCGGGCCGGTTAAGCCCGGCGGCGACGATTTTGCCGATGTCATTGTTGGCTTTTACCATGTCATTAGCCAGGCGCAGGAAACCGTGCTGATGCAGATTCTCCAGCAGTTCGTTCAGCGCCTCCTGCGCGCTGGGTTCGGTGCGCGTCGGAGTGGGTTGATAGTGCAGCGGTTCGGCCATTAGCTTTTCTCCGGATGCGAAACGTGTTCAGGCGGCAACCGGTATTCAGGCTGCTGCCATTTTTGTTCAACGGGCAGATGATCCAGCGGCGTGCGCTGGCCGTGGCGGAAGTTGTGCAGCGGAATCGGGTGCGGCTGTGGCGCATGCGCCAGTTTACGCATCGTCACCGCAATCTCTTTATAGGCCGGGGTGTTGACGTCGGGATCGTGGTGTTCACCGGTCAGCCCGTTCACCCCCGGTTTGCCATGGTGGATAGGAATGAACAGCACATTGCCGGCCATCCGTTCGGTCACCACCACTGGCACCTCTACGCTGCCCCGGCGCGAACGCAGCTCCACCCAGTCGCCCTGCTGTAGTTGCCGCTCCTGCGCCAGCTGCGGCGAAATCTCAACAAACCAGTTGGGCGACAGCGATTTGATGCGCCCGCCCTGCCCGGTCTGATTGGTCGACTGGAAATGCTCCAGCATGCGGCCATTGTTCAGCAGCAGGTCGTACTGCGTATCGGGCGCTTCCATCGGTGGCTGCCATGTCAGCGGGTACAGACGCGCTTTGCCATCAGGAAAGGCGAACGCCTCGGTATACAGCAGCGGCGTGCTGCTGCCGTCGGCATTTACCGGCCACAGCTGTGACTGCCAGCCGACGAGGTTCTCATAGCTGACCCCGGCAAACAGCGCGGCGATACCCGCAGCTTCTGCCATGATGGCGCCGGGATTTGGGTAGTGCCAGTGATGGCCGAGACGCGCGGCGACCTCAGTCAGGATCTGCCAGTCAGGCCGGCTGTCGCCGAGCGGCGCAAACGCAGGCGAGAAGTGCTGAATGCGCCGTTCGGTATTCACGAAGGTGCCCTCTTTCTCCAGGCTCGGACAACCAGGCAGCACCACATCCGCAAACTGCGCGGTACGGCTCATGAAGATGTCCTGCACCACCATGAAATCCAGCCGGCTAAAGGCTTCGTGCACTTTGGTTGAGTCCGCATCAGAAAAGGCGGTCTCTTCGCCGATGATGTACATGGCGCGCACCCGCTGTTTATGCGCGTCTTCCACCATCATGAAGTTATCCAGCCCGGCTTCATCGGAAAGCGCTTCCGGTGCCACGCCCCAGGCGCGCGCCCATTTTTCCCGCACCTGCGCATCGGTCACTTTTTCGTAGCCGGGATAGACATTGCTTAAGCAGCCAAAATCGCTGGCGCCCTGCACATTATTGTGACCGCGCATCGGGTAGCCACCGGTGCCGGGGCGACCGTAGTTGCCGGTGACCAGCAGCAGATTAGAAAGCGCGGTGCTGGTATCCGCACCGTGGCTGTGCTGCGTAATGCCCATCGCCCACAGCAGGCAGGCGCTGCCCGCGTTGCCAATCATCTCGGCGGCTTCGGTCAACTGCGCCACGCTCAGACCGGTGACTTCACTGGCCATCTCAAGCGTAAACGGAGCCAGTGAGGCGCGATATTCCGCCACCTGATTAACGCGCGTGCGCAGGAATGCTTCATCGGCATAACCGTGATCGAACATGTAGCGCGCCATCGCCGATGCCCACACCATGTCGGTACCGGGACGGATGCGCAGATAACAGTCGGCGCGCTCGGCCATTTCGTGACGGCGCGGATCGACCACCAGCAGCTTTTGTCCGCGATGTTTGTGGCTCTGCTTGATATGTGAAGCAAAAACCGGGTGGTTTTCCGCCAGGTTGCTGCCAACAGTGATGATCAGGTCGGTCTGCTGCAGATCGCGCAGCGTACCGGCATCGCCGCCGTAGCCCACGGTGCGAAACAGCCCTTCCGTCGCCGGGTTCTGGCAATAGCGCGAGGAGTTGTCCACGTTATTGGTGCCGAAAATAAGACGGGCGATCTTCTGCGTCAGGTAGGCTTCCTCATTGCTGGCTTTACTGGAACCAATAAAACCAATGGCATTACCACCGTGCTGGCGCGCCACCGCGCGCAGGCCGTCGGCCACGCGCTGTAGCGCCTCTTCCCAGCTGGCCGGGCGGAACTGGCCGTTTTCACGAATCAGCGGCGTGGTCAGCCGGTTCGGGCTGTTCACAAAATCCCAGCCAAATTTGCCTTTGACACAGGTTGAGATGCCGTTAACCGGCGCATCGGCCACCGGCTGGATTTTCAGGATGTGGCGATCGCGCGTCCAGACTTCAAAACTGCAGCCGACGCCGCAATAGGTGCAGACGGTTTTGGTTTTTTTGATTTCGACTTTGCGCAGCGCATCATCGATCAGCGAAATTCCGGTGATCGGCTCCATACCGATGCTGTTTTCCAGCGATTTGACGAAATCAATCAGCGGCCGCTTCAGGTCTTCATCCATCGCGGTGAAGGGACCGGCGTCGGGCTGCATGGTTTTTTCCAGCAGCGCGTTGCACGGGCAGACGGTCACGCAGTGCCCGCAGCTGACGCAGCTGGAACCGGCAATCTGCGTCCCGCCATCCCACAGCACGCGCGGGTGATCGGCGCTGTAATCAATCGACAGCGTCTCATTTACCTCGACATTCTGGCAGGCTTCCACGCAGCGTCCGCACAGAATGCACTGATCCGGATCGTAGGTATAAAACGGATTACTGTGGTCTTTGCTGTCCGGTTTGCGCTGGTAGGGGTAATACTGAATCGGAATGTGCATGTCCGCGACGGTGTTATGCAACGTGCAGTCGCCGGTGTTGTGCTCACACACCGTGCAATAAAGCTCGTGGCGATTGAGGATGCGGTCCATGCCCTCCTGCTGTGCCGCCTGCAGTACCGCACTCTGGCTGACCACGCGCAAGCCCTCGGCGCTGCGTAACGTGCAGCCGCGCACGGCTTCGCCATCCACCTCCACCCAGCAGACATCACAGGTTTGCAGCGGCGGCAGCGCCGGGTGATAACAGACATGAGGCAGTTTTTTTCCCTGCTCCTGCAGAAAATCAATTAACGGTTGATTTGCGGTTCCGCTTAAGCGTTCACCATTAAATATAATGGTACATTGTGCTTCGCTCATTTAACGCCTCGTTTAAGCCATCGCTCATAAATATTCGGGCCGGACAGCGCCGGTTATTATGTAAAGTTATGCTTAGAGCTTAGAAACAAATATCTTTCGTGCAAGCAGGCCGACTCGCTTAATAACTCGCATGGCTTACGCAGCGTTAAAATAATCATTACGTTAGTGATTTTGTAACTAAAAATATCATTTCAGTTACGCCCGTCCCGCTTTAATAAATCGCGACTGCTTATTTTTTGACGTGACAAATATCACATCTCTGCCAGGCTTAATTTACACGTTCCACTGTACAAGGAGATAGGTATGACTTCATTTACTAACAAAACGCTGATTACCCAGGAATATCCAAAGCCGCCATTCAAAAAGCAGCATCAGCCCATTCCGGGATTAGCCAGTAAGATGGAACCCCGTCCCGATCACGGTGAAACCAGCTATCGCGGCACTGGCCGTTTAACCGGGCGCAAGGCGCTGATTACCGGTGGCGACTCCGGTATTGGTCGCGCGGTAGCCATTGCGTATGCCCGTGAAGGGGCAGACGTGGCGATCAACTACCTGCCGGAAGAGGAGCAGGACGCCGCTGAAGTGGTGCAATTAATCGAAGCGGAAGGCCGTAAAGCGGTGGCGATTCCGGGTGATATTCGCTCAGAATCTTTTTGCCAGCAGCTGGTAAAAGAGGCAGCAGAAAAACTCGACGGCCTGGATATTCTGGTGAATAACGCCGGTCGCCAGCAATTTAATGAGTCTATCCGTACGCTCTCAACGGAAGATTTTGACGCCACCTTTAAGACCAATGTTTATGCGATGTTCTGGATCACCAAAGCGGCACTGGAATATCTGCCTGCCGGATCATCCATTATTAATACCTCGTCGGTTCAGGCGTATGAACCGAGCGCCATCCTGCTGGATTATGCGCAAACCAAAGCCGCGATCGCCGCCTTTACTAAAGCGCTGGCGAAGCAGCTGGGCGAGCAGCAAATTCGCGTCAATGCTGTAGCACCAGGACCGTACTGGACCGCGCTGCAGGTGTGCGGCGGTCAGCCGCAGGAAAAAATCGAGAAGTTTGGTGCCAGCGCGCCACTGAGGCGTCCGGGTCAGCCGGCTGAAATCGCGCCGTTGTACGTGACCTTCGCTGAAACCACCAACAGCTTCACCTCAGGTCAGGTGTGGTGCTCCGATGGCGGTACCGGTACCGTCTGACCGGGGAATTCCACCCGCATTACGTGGCTGCCAGCAGGCGGCCACGCTGCCGTTTCTGCTGACAGGGAAGATCCATGAATAATCAAACGTTCCAGTCGCCGGTGCGCGAACGGGGCTTCGCGCGTCTCGGTGACTACGCGGCCATCGGCGAGGGCCGGTCGGTGGCGCTGATCGCGCCCGACGGCGCGATTGACTGGTGGTGCGCGCCCAACCTTGACTCCGCCCCGCTGTTTGATCGCCTGCTCGATCCCGAGATCGGCGGTTTTTTCCAGATCGAACCTGATGCCCCTTATCGTACCGAACGCGCCTACCGTGCTGACAGCAACGTACTGGAAACCCGCTTTTTTACCGATAACGGCAGCGTACTGCTGACCGAATCGCTAAACAGCACGCTGGCTGGTCGTCTGCCGTGGAGTGAGCTAGCGCGGCGCGTGGAAGGCGTTGACGGCGAAGTGACGCTGCGCCTGACGCTGCGCTTTGGCACCGTTGCCGAAACCCGCTCGCCGTGGCAGGACAGCACCGAACAGGGCGACGTCTACCACGTTGGCGATCTGCTGGCGATGCTGCGCACCAGCGAGGACTGGCAGATCGAACAGCGTGACGATGAGCAAATCAGCGCCACGCTACGTACGGCTGCGGACAGTCGATCGCTAGTGGCGTTGCTGGTCACCGAGCGCGAACCGCTGGCGGTGCCGCCGCTGGAGGCGATCGATACCCGGATTGAAACCAGCCATACCGCCTGGTGCGACTGGACCCGCAGCCTGAGCTATCAGGGGCGCTTTGCTGAGCACGTGCGCCGCTCGGCGCTGTCGCTGAAATTTTTATGGTATTCCCCCACCGGCGCGCTGGCGGCGGCAGCCACTACCTCGCTGCCGGAAGGCATTGGCGGGGAAAAGAACTATGACTACCGCTACGCATGGGTACGCGATGCCTGTCTGATCATCAAAGCCTTTGTTTTTCTCGGTGCGCTGGAAGATTGTAAAGCGGCGTTCTCCTGGCTGTCGAAAACCATCATTCGCCACGGTACCGCGCTGCGCACCTGCTACACGCTGGAAGGCGACGAAGTGCCTGCCGAACGCTTCGTGCCGCTGCGTGGCTATCATCATTCCCAGCCGGTACGCGTGGGCAACAACGCCCGCGACCAGCTGCAGCTGAGCATGTACGGTGATATGCTGGCGACCGCCGAGTTGTTTATACGCGCCGGGCACGTGCTGGACTTAGCCACCTCGCGCATGCTGGGTGCGCTGGCCAATCACTGTGCCGATCGGTGGCGGCTGAAAGACAGCGGTATCTGGGAACTGCCGGAACAGCAGCACTATACCCATTCGAAAATGGCCTGCTGGCTGGCCCTCGACCGTGCCGTGGCGCTGGCCGAAGCGCGCCACATTGAACCGACCTGGCTGAAACGCTGGCAGCGCGAGCGCGACCGCATCAGCAGCTGGATTGAAGCGCACTGCTGGAACGAAGAGAAACAGGCGTATGTGTTTTATCCCGACAGCAACGGCAGGCTGGACGCTGCGCTGGCGCTGGTGCATCCCTATGGCAGCCGCGTCAACCCGGCACGTATGCAGGCCACCTACCGTGCCATTGAGCAGGAACTGGGACACGGTAGCGCCATGCTGTATCGCTACAGCGGCACGGAACAGGAAGAGAGCACTTTTATCGCCTGCTCGTTCTGGCTGGTGGAAGCTTGGGCGGCGCTGGGCGAGACAACGCGTGCCGAAAGCGCTATGCAGCAGAACCTCGACAAGCTGTGCCAGCGCGGCAACGTGGAAACCTTCAATGAAATGTTCGACGTGCGCAGCGATGAGTGGCGCGGCAATATGCCGCAGGGCCTCAGTCATCTGGCGTTGATCTGCGCCGCACAGGCGTTGACCGATCATGGCTGAAATGCCCCGCCGGCTGGCGGGGCATGATGTTAACGCGAAGGCTGTGGCGCACGAAACACCAGCAGGATACCCGCCAGAATCGCCGCCATGCCCAGCAGGCTCAGCCACGGCAGTCGGTTACCCAGCAGCAGATAGTCGAGCAGCGCGGTAATCACCGGCACCAGATAAAACAGGCTGGTGACGTTAACGATACTGCCCGCGCTCAGTAAGCGATACAGCAGCAGCTGGGCCACCACGGAGATCATCACGCCGAGGAACAGCGCGGCCAGCCAGAAATGTAGCGTGAAGCTGACATGAAAAGGTTTAACCGGCAGCAACAGCAGGCACAGCAGTAAACTCACGCCGTACTGCAGCGGCAGCACCTGCGCCGGATGCTGCGTCACCCGCTGCTGCATGATGGCACCGAAGGTCATGCACAGCAGCGCGGCCAGCGCAAACAGCACGCCGCTGAGCGGCAGCTGCGACGCCGCCAGACTGCGCCACACCAGCAGTATCAGCCCCGCCAGCGCGACCGTTAAGCCCATTAACCGCCTGCCCGGCAGACGCCGCTCCACCAGGCACAGTGTGAGAATAGGCTGGATGCCCATGATGGTAGCAATTAGCCCTGGCGTCACGCCCTCCGCCATCGCCTGGAAATAACACAGCGAATAAGCGCCGATCAATACCAGGCCAGTCAGCATCACGCGCGGGCGCGTACCGGGCTGCGGCAGCCAGCGGCGGCGAAACAGTCCCACCAGCAACAGCGCGACCAGCGCGATGCTAAAACGCACCACCAGCAGCGCCAGCGGTGAGGCATTATCCAGCCCGAGACGCGAGAAAATGGCTGCGCTGCCCCACAGCAGCACAAAGCCTGACGTCGCTGCCTGCGAAGTCAGCGAAGAAGAAGAACGCATAGCATTGCTCCTGAAACAAACGTTGTAAGCGCGCTCGCTAAGCGAGGCGCAGGAAGTTCGATACTTAGCGAATCACAACGCGTGCCGGAGGTGGCGGGCAGCAAGGCGCATACAGGCGAAAGTCAGATGACGATGCGGAATCAGCAGAGAGTGTCATAAACGCGCCTGTAGCATGGGGTTGAGGCCAAACGTTAACAGATTGTTTACACCCTGTCATCCATTTAGCCGTTGCGGAAACACCTCACGCAACCAGTCGATCAGTACCCGCAGGCGCTGGGTGAGATGGCGGCTTTGCGGATAAACCACGTGGAACGGATAGTCGGACGGACGCCAGTCGGCGAGGATCTCCACCAGCCGTCCGGCCTGCAAATCCGCGGCCGCAGCGTAACGGAACGTCTGGATGATGCCCAGACCCGCCACCGCCGCGGCAAGGTGCGCGTTGCTCTCATTGACGCCAACGCGATGCGCGGTCTTTACCTCGATTCGCTCTTCGCCGTGGCGGAAGCGCAGCGGAAAGGCGCGCCCGCTCTGCGGCGACAGATAGCTGATGATGCGATGGCCGTTGTTCAGCTCCTGCGGATACGCCGGAATGCCGTAGGTCCGCAGATAGCCGGGCGTGGCACAGGTGATCATTTGCGCATTGCCTAAGTGCCGTGCCACCAGTGACGAATCGCTCAGCGGACCGCCGCGCACTACGCAGTCCACGTTATCACTGATGAGATCCACGGTGCGATCGGACACGCCAAGGTCCAGGGTGATATCGGGAAACCGGGCGACAAAATCGGGCAGCGCCGGCAGCAGCACATCACGCGCCGTTGAACCGCCGATATCCATACGCAGCTGACCGCGCGGCTTTGCCGTGACGCTATTGAACGCACAATCGATATCTTCCAGATCGCGCACGATGCGCAGCGCTCGCTCGTAGTAATCGCGCCCTTCTGCCGTCACTGTGACCCGGCGCGTGGTGCGCTGCAACAGGCGCACGCCGAGATGCGCTTCCAGCTCCTGCACCAGCTTACTCAGGGTGGCGTTAGGCATATCCAGTGAATTGGCGGCTCGGGTAAAGTTGCCTGCCTCGACCACGCGGGCGAACGCCCGGATTGCCAGCAATTGATCCATCACTGCACCTCAGCTGATTATCCACCCAGAGAAATAGTCCTTTCGATTTTACACCATTTATCAGCAAAAGCAGCGGCGCTACAGTGCATTTCAGCGACGGCAAGGCCGTCACCACTTAACCTGATCAACTGTGGAGTACATACTATGAACCTGATTCTGCAAGACAAAATTGCTTTAGTGACCGGCGGCACCTCCGGTATTGGCCTCGCCACTGCTCAGGAACTGGCGGCACAGGGCGCACGCGTGTTTATCACCGGTCGTCGTCAGGCTGAGCTGGATGCAGCCGTCGCCAGCATCGGCGCCGCCGCCACCGGCATTCGCGCCGATGCGGCACAATTAAGCGATCTGGATGCTGTCTATGCGCAGATTGCGCGCCAGGCCGGTCGGCTGGATATTCTGTTTGCCAACGCCGGTGGCGGCGACATGCTGCCGCTGGGTGCCATCACAGAAGAACATTTTGACCGTATCTTCGGCACCAATGTCCGTGGCGTATTGTTCACCGTGCAGAAAGCGCTGCCGCTGCTGAGCGATAAGGCATCGGTGATTCTCACCGGCTCCACCGCCGCAATTCAGGGTACGCCGGGCTTCAGCGTTTACAGCGCCAGTAAAGCGGCGGTGCGTAACTTTGCCCGCTCGTGGGCGCTGGACGTGAAAGATCGCGGCATCCGCATTAACGTGGTGAGCCCTGGCCCGGTACAGACGCCAGGCCTGGGCGGCCTGGTGCCGGAAGATCAGCGCCAGGGGCTGTTCGATGCGCTGGCCGCGCAGGTACCGCTCGGTCGTCTGGGTGAGCCGGGAGAGATTGGCAAGGTGGTGGCGTTTCTCGCCTCCGACGCCGCCAGCTTTATTAACGCGGCCGAACTGTTTGTCGATGGCGGTATGGCGCAGGTGTAAGCGGGTATTGTACCGGTGCGCCGCCCGGCGCACCGGCTTTCTGCCTGAAGCATGGCTGCGGTTACCGCAGCGAATGCTCACCTGCTACCGCAGCCGGCTCGCCAGCGGTGAGCTGCTGCTCCAGCTGCTCCAGCGAAATGCCTTTGGTCTCCGGCACGCGACGCAGCACAAAGACAAAGCCCGCCGCACAAATCACGCCATACAGCATAAAGCTGCCCGCTGCACCAAGTCCGGCATTGAGGATGGGAAAGGTATAAGTCAGCACAAAACAGGCAATCCACAGCGCCAGCGTGGCGACCGACATCGCCAGACCGCGAATCCGGTTGGGGAAAATTTCCGCAAGCAGTACCCAGGTGACCGGCGCCAGCGTCAGCGCGTAAACCGCAATCGCCGCCAGTACCAGAATCAGCACCGGCCAGCCGGTGATGCCCAGCGTGTAGGCACCGGCAATCAGTGCATAACACAGCGTCAGTCCACCGGCACCGATCAGCATCAGTTTGCGGCGGCCGAGCCGGTCCACCAGCGGCAGTGCCAGCACTGTTGCCAGCAAATTGATCAGGCCGGTGGCCACGATCGACTTCAGCGTGCCGTTGATATCGAAACCGGCCGAAGCAAAAATCTCCTGCGCATAGTTAAAAATCACGTTAATACCGCACCACTGCTGGAAAATCGCCAGCACGATGCCGGTGATGACAATTGGCAGCGTGCGCGGTGCCAGCAGCGAGCCAGCGCGGGCGCGCGTTTGCTGGCGATCCTGCTCCAGCGCGCGGGCAATCTCGCGCTGCGTCTGCTGCGCATAAGCAGGCGAACCAATTTTATTCAGCATCGCCAGCGCGCGCTGCGGCTGGCCCACCAGCATCAGCCAGCGCGGTGATTCCGGCACCCACATCATCAGCAGCAGAAATGCCAGCGACGGCACGGCGGCCGAGGCGAACATCCAGCGCCAGCCAACCTGACCGTTCCAGGTTTCACGCAGCGCCGCATGGGTTGATGCGCCGACGACCGGATCGGCAATCATCAGGTTGATCAGCTGCGCCGCCAGCACGCCAATAACGATTGTCAGCTGGTTAACCGCGACAAACTTGCCGCGCTTGTCTGCCGGGCTGATCTCCGCGATGTACATCGGGCTGAGCGCCGAGGCGATACCAATGCCGACGCCGCCGAGAATGCGCCACCAGACAAACAGCGTAAAGCTGCTGGCCAGCGCGGTGCCGATCGCCGACACCACAAACAGCAGTGCGGCGACAATCAGCGGCAGCCGCCGCCCCAGCTTGTCCGCTGACCAGCCGGACACCAGCGCACCAAATACGCAGCCCACCAGCGCCGAGCTCATCGCCCAGCCGGATGCCGCCGGATCGGTGACGTTGAACCAGGCCTCATAGAAGGGTTTGGCCCCGCCAATCACCACCCAGTCATAGCCAAACAGCAAACCGCCGCAGGCTGCCACCAGACAGATGCTCCACACGTAACGCATATTCAGATGTTGATGATTGTTCACGGCCACTCTCCGCACCAGGGTCAAAGTGCGGCTATCTCACCACCGATACCGCAGGGTGAAAGTTCAGGCCCTCACAGATTTTAGTAACAGGAGTTTAGTAAACTACGCCGTACCGGGATCGGCCTCGACATAGAGATAACCGATGCCGAGGACCTGACGCGCGCGGTCAAGCTGACCAAAATGCACGTTGGTGGCTTTGCTTTTCAGCGCATCGCGCGGATCGAAGGGATTGAAATCAATCTGGTGCACAATGGTCTGCAGCCAGCTGTCACCAAAAGTACAGCTGCGACCGTACAGCCAGATTTGATTGATATTCAGTGTATTAAGGAAATTGTACAGACTCATGCCGATGGCTTCCGCGCTGCGCTGCGCCCACTCGACAATCCACGGCTCGCCGGCCTGCCAGGCGGCCAGCAGCTGACGGCTGGTGGGCTGCACCGCCTGCGGCGCGCGCTGATGCGCCAGCCGCTTAAGCGTGCTGAGCGAGGCGACCGTCTCCAGGCAGCCCTGCCGTCCGCAGTTACAGCGCTCCCCGTGCGGATCAATAATGGTGTGGCCAATCTGCCCGCTGCCGTACAGGTTGCCGCGAAAGATCTCGCCGTTGATGACAAATGATGAGCCGATGCCGTAATCGACATTGATGACGCAGAATTCGGCCAGCGCATTGCGGTTCAGCCACTTTTCCGCCAGCGCCAGCATCACGCAGTCGTTATCGACGCGGACGTCAACCGCCAGCTTCTCCTCCAGCAGAAACTTCAGCTGCAGCGGGCTGCGCCACGCCGCCTGCGGCATATGCTGCGAGACTCCGGTTACCGGATCGACCTGCCCGTGCACCGCCAGCGCCAGATTAATCTGCCGCTTCGGCCAGCGTTTACAGGTCGCGCGCCATACCGTTTCAATCTCCGCCAGCAGCTGCTCTGGCGTCTGCGCGTCGATGCTGATTTGCTGATAGTCGCCCTGCGCCACCAGCTGCGCATCCGCCAGCTGCAGTTCAATGCTGGTCGGCTTGACGCACAGGCACAGCGTCCACGCGCCCTCGGCCGGCAGTTGAAAACTGCCGTTACTGTTGCCGCGCGTGCTCAGCGTGGCGCTGGAGTGCTGCACGTGGCCCTGCTCCAGCAGCTCCTGCAAAATCTTGCTGGCTGCCGGTATGGTCAGGCCGCTGAGCTGCGCCAGCTGCGATTTGCTCAGACGTTTATGACGCCACATCAGCTGCATAAACAGCGCTTTATTGTGCTTACGCACCTGGAAATTATTCAGTCCGACGGTTTTCACGCGGCCTCCTTTCGCTTCATCCGCGCTCATCTTACTAAACAGTGTTTACTGACTTCTGTGATGGTTGCGCCATCCTGCACGCCTGCCGTGCTTTAGAGTCCCTGCTCATAACAACCCGTTCGCGCTATCCCGGTAAAAAACGTTCAGATAATGCCGGGCGAACGCTTTATCTGGCTGTGCTGACACCAACCCTATTGAGAAAACATAATGACAACATCACCTGCAACCCATCCGTGGCTGATCCGCCTCGGCATTCCGCCCGCGCTGGCCTGGGGCTATCTGGCGGTCCTGCTGTTTATGATTGGCGACGGCGTCGAGTCCAACTATCTCGCGCCCTATCTGCACGAAAACGGCTTTTCCCTGAATATCGCTGCCTGGGTAATTGCCTTTTACGGCGTCACCGTCACGCTGGGCTCATGGCTGGCCGGTTCGCTGTCAACGCTAATTGGCCCGCGTAAAGTGATGCTGGCGGGCGGCCTGATCTGGATTGTGTTTGAAGTGCTGTTCCTGGCCGTGGCGCTGCCGTCGCACAGCGTGCTGCTGCTGGCACTAACCTATGGCCTGCGCGGCGTGGCTTATCCGATGTTTGCCTACGCCTTTCTGGTGTGGATTCAATCGGCGGCCCCGGCGGAGATGCGCGGCTCCGCCACCGGCTGGTTCTGGCTGGCGTTTACCGGCGGGCTGCCAACGCTCGGTTCGCTGGTAGCGATCTTCTCTATCCGACTGGTGGGCGAATACGCTACCTTCTGGCTGTCGCTGGGTCTGGTGGCGATCGGTCTGCTGGTGATGCTGCTGGCGCTGAAAGAGCGCAGCGGTTATCAGTCGCTGCTGGATGCCGAACATCGTCAGCAGGGCACGCTGCGCACGCTGATGGGCGGCATCGATATTCTGTGGCGTGAGCCGCGCATCGCTGCCGCGGCAGTGGTGCGCATCATCAACACCACGCCCTACTTCGGCTTCTTTATTTTTCTGCCGGGCTTTTTCACCGAACAGATTGGCTTTTCCCAGACCGAATACCTCAGCCTGATCACCATCATGGGACTGGTGGGCATGAGCTTTAATCCGATCGTTGGCAAGCTGAGCGACCGCATCGGCTGGCGCAAAGTGCTGACGGTGTTCGGCGGCCTGGGTTCCGGCGTCTCGATGCTGCTGATGTACTTTGTGCCGCAGTGGAGTCACGGCAGCTTTGTGCTCAGCGTGATCTGCGCCTGCCTGTACGGCATCACGCTGTGCGGCTACGTGCCCGCCGCCGCGCTGTTCTCATCGCTGTGCCAGCCGAAGGACAAAGGTAACGCCATGGCGATTTACTGCTTCGCCGCCGGTTTGTCCACCTTCTTCGGTCCGGCGCTGTACGGCGCAATCAATGCACTGCTCGGCACGCTCGGGGTAATTTGGGGCTACGCCTTCCTGTATCTGGTGAGTGCGTTTATCTCGTGGCGTTATCTGCTCAGTCCGCTCGATCCGGGCGAGCAGCACAACCCGGCGGCGCAGCGCCTGCGCCGGTTAGATTCCATCGCATCGGAGTAAACGGAGCGTTATGAAAGAGTACGATTACATTGTGGTGGGCGGCGGGAGCGCGGGCTGTATCGTTGCCGCGCGCCTGGTCAGCGAAGGAAATGCACGCGTGCTGCTGCTGGAGGCCGGGCGCGACGAATACCATCCGGTGCTGAAAATGCCCGCCGGCTATATGAAGTTTCTCGCCAGCGACCGGTTTCTGACGATGCATCAAACCGAAGCGCAGCCGCAGCTCAACGGCCGCGGCGTGATCGTGCCGCAGGCCAAAGTGCTGGGCGGCGGTTCGACTGTCAACGCCATGGTCTACATGCGCGGCCATAAACAGGATTACGCCGACTGGAACCGCGCGCTGGGCCATCAGGGCATCGACTGGTCGTGGGAGGCGCTGCTGCCGCACTTTACCGCCATCGAAGATAACGATCACCTCGGCGCACCCAATCACGGCGTTGGCGGTCCGATGAAGGTGTCGCATCTCGGCCACTTCAGTCCGCTGAGCCGCGCCTATGTCAAAACCCTGCAGGGGCTGGGTATTCCCTACACGGCGGATTTTAACAGCGGCAATCCGTCTGGCGTCGGCTTCATGCAGCACACCATTGACGGTCAGACGCGGCAGCGCTGCAGCGTGGTCGATGCGTTTATCAACCCGCTGCGCCATGACGCACGGCTGACGCTGGTCACTGGTGCACAGGTTGAAGAGGTGCTGTTTGACGGCACCTGCGCCAGCGGCGTGCGCTATCGTCAGGATGGCCAGCCGCAACAGGCCCGCGCCAGCCGCGAAGTGATTCTGGCCGCCGGTGCCTACCAGACGCCAAAACTGCTGATGCTCTCCGGCATCGGTCCGCAGGAACAGCTGAAACAGCACGGTATTACCGTGCGCCATGCCTTGCCGGGCGTGGGTAAAAACCTGCAGGACCATTACGAAGTGCCGGTGGTTGCCAGCACGCGCGGTGCGTTTGGCTACTACGGCCAGGATCGCGGCTGGCCGATGGTCAAAGCCGGACTGCAATATCTGCTGTTCAAAAGCGGCCCGGTGACCACCACCGGCGTGGAAACATGCGCCTTTTTCGATCCGCTCGATTTCACGGCGACGCCCACCATTCAGATGTTCTGCGTGCCAACGGTCTATCTCGATCGCGATGTAATGGGTGCCGATCCCGGTGACGGTGTCACGGTGAATTCCCTGCTGCTGCGCCCCAAAGCCACCGGTGAAGTGACGCTGCGCGATAACCACGCCAGCAGCCTGCCGGTGATCGATACGCAGATTTTCGGCCATCCGGACGATTTAGCCCGCACCCTCGCCGGCTTTCGCTTTGCGCGTCAGGTGCTGGCCGCCGCGCCCATCCGTGAGATGGTCGATGAAGAGATTTTCCCTGGTGCGGAAGTCACCAGTGATGACGCGATTGGCACCCACTGCCGGCGCATGGTGAAAACCGGCTATCACCCGGTCGGCACCTGCCGCATGGGACACGATGACGACCCGCTGGCGGTGCTGCACGACGACCTGCGCGTGCGTGGCGTACAGCGGCTGCGCGTGGTGGATGCCTCGATGATGCCGAATATTATCAGTGGCAACACCAATGCGGTGGTGATGGCAGTGGCGCATCGCGCTGCGGAGCTGGTTCTGCAGTCACAACTTGTCGAGCACAAGGAGGCCGTGTATGAGTGACAAACTGGCGCGCCTGCAACAGGCGCTGGCACACTGGCAGCTGGATGCGGTATTGCTGACGCGCCGCGATAACATCGCCTGGCTGACCGACGGGGCCAGCTATTATGTGGTAGAGCGTGCCGAGACCGGCGTTGCCAGCCTGCTGATCGGCCGCGACAGCGTGCTGCTGCTGGCACTAACCTATGGCCTGCGCGGCGTGGCTTATCCGATGTTTGCCTACGCCTTTCTGGTGTGGATTCAATCGGCGGCCCCGGCGGAGATGCGCGGCTCCGCCACCGGCTGGTT